>CAYNRA010000022.1:0-36957 GCA_964399465.1 uncultured Cytophagales bacterium | reverse complement strand
AAATAACCCCCCAAAATCCACCAAATAATTATATAACTAATTCAAATAATGAAATTTATTTTACTATGATTGAACCGTTTAAGTTTAATTGTATCAACTTTGCTCCATTAATTACGGCATCAGACTCCATTACTTTCATGAAATACTTTGTATTTGATTGATCCATCACCATTATAATCTTCGTTGGGTAGTTAAAAACTCGGCTCTGGTTTGAAACCAGCCATATATTTGCCTTATTCATCTCAGATATGAATTGAGGGTTTGCTACCCAATTCATTTTAACCGACTTTTTACCTAATCTGATAGAAATATGGGAATTTATGGAATCTGGAAGGATAACCATTTCAAATCGTCTTATTCCATGTGCGATAAAATAATTCTTCAAAGTATATTCAAACGTTAAAGGATTATCAATTACCTGCTTATTTGAGATGAACACTGCATACTTTCCTTGAATAATGGAAAGACCGGCTGACTTAGGAATATGATGCACTCGTGTTATATCCTGTTTTGCTTTTATCATGTCATCATATATATTATATATACAGAAAAGGCAAAGTAGTAAAATACCTGTCTTAAATAAGATATACGCTGGTTTATAGAAAAACTGAATCCATAGCATGATACATAAGTAGAGTAGGCCACATTCAAAAAAATCAATCAGGTGATTATAAGATACAGCCCAAGGTAAGTTTGCTATGAACCTATTTGTTTCGTTGAGAAAGATGACGGACTTATTGAGCGCGAAAGCAAAGAGTGAAGTAATCCAAGTAAATGGGAGAGAGGCAAAGAAGAGCAAGGCTAAAGCTAGAAGTATCAGTACTGTTGCCAACACCGATACAATGGGATTGGCAAGAAAGAAGTAAGTTGGGAATTGATGGAAATAGAAAATACTGAGTGGAAATGTAATCAGCTGTGCTGAAAAACCAACAGCAGTAACACTCCACAATGCTTTTATAATTGGGTTTTGAGGATTCCATAATTTTAGCCAAAGAGGGTTTATCCTAATAATACCAAAGACAGCTAAAAAGGAGAGTTGAAATCCAAGATCTTGAAGCCAATCTGGGGAGACTACTAATAGAAGAAGGGCTGTTAAATTTAATGAGGCACTTGACGAACTTGATCTTTTGAAAAAGCTTGCACATTGAACGATAATAAACATCGTTGTTGCTCTAACAACAGAAGGAGAGAGTCCGGTAAAACATGCGTATAAAATCAGGACAAGAAGAATAATCACAATTTTTACTTTTCGCCATTTATAGGAGAAAAAAGAAAACAAGGCAGTGAGTATATATGTACATATAATATATATTACTCCAACGTGCATTCCTGAAACAGAGAGCACATGTACTGCTCCTGTATTGGTATAAACTTGCGCAAGCTCTCTATCTATATCATCTCGCACGCCGGTAATCATTGCTTGTACAATGGCTGAAGAGGCTTGATCTTCAAGATTGTCTTGAATTATCTGACCGATACGAAGCGCATAGTTTTTAAAAAAGAGTTTCAGGTTGAAAGGAGAGGCGAGTACGATAGGAAGAACTTGGCCTTTTTGAAGGAACTGCTGGTAATAAATTCCTTTTCGTGCAAGGTAAGATTGGTAATTAAACTGGTTGGGGTTTTTCGGTTTATCAACTCGGCTTGGTGCTTTGTAAATTAGATAGGTAGAACCAAGCTTAGGAATCAGCGTATCTTTTTTTGTAAAGTAAACCAAGACAGGATAATCTACTTTTTTCCAGTGAGTGGAATCAATCCTTTCTAGTAAAACTTTTACAACAGATTTATACGAATTCTGTTTAGAAATAGGGGGTTCTACGACTTGAATGACATATCCGCTTTCTGGAATTGGAGATAGGTTGTCCTTGGTAAGGGATATTCTTTGTAAACCAAATAGGAAAAAGAGTATACTTAGTAGTACTCCTTTTTTTAGGGGTGACAGAAATTGTATGGTAAAAAAAGAAATGAATGCTAAACAAAGTGTAAAATAGCACAGCCAGATAGTAGTATCCTTTAAGAGTAAACGTAGGGACAAACCTAGAACATAGCAGAATAGAAGGCGTGCGATAACCGCCTTCGGTGAGTTTTGTAATTTCATGGCTTTTCTAATATTAGCGTATAAATATACTTGGTAGCCTTTTAAAAGCAAGGCTTACCAAGTAGAAAATCAATAAGATTCTTTTTCGTTGGGAAAATCTGCGTCTTTTACATCTTTTATGTATTGTTGGAATGCGTTTAGTGATGTGCTATATAAGTCTGCGTATCTTCTCAAGAAGCGTGGGGAAAAGTTAGTATTGATTCCTAGCATATCGTGCATCACAAGAATTTGTCCATCACAAGCGTTGCCGGCACCAATCCCGATTGTTGGGATCTCGAGGGTATTTGTTACTTGTTCTGCCAGTTTAGCAGGGATCTTCTCTAGCACAATTGAAAAACAGCCCAATTCTTGTAGTAAAAGTGCATTTTGAATAAGGTGTTCTGCTTCTTGTTCTTCTTTTGCTCTGACAGAGTACGTACCAAATTTATAAATTGATTGGGGTGTGAGACCCAAATGGCCCATTACGGGAATTCCAGCGCTAAGAATACGTTGGACAGACTCTTTGATTTCCTCACCACCTTCGAGTTTGATGGCATGTGCCCCAGATTCTTTCATAATTCTGATAGCTGAACGGAGTGCCTCTTCGGAATTACCTTGGTAAGAACCAAAGGGGAGATCAACGACAACGAGTGACCTTTTCACGGCACGAATAACAGATTGCGCGTGGTAAATCATTTGGTCTAATGTTATTGGTAGCGTTGTTTCGTGGCCTGCCATGACATTTGAAGCGGAGTCACCTACGAGAATAAGCTCGATACCCGCCTCGTCTAAAATTCTTGCCATCGAAAAATCGTAGGCAGTTAAACAAGCGATTTTCTCTTTTTTCTTCTTGAGTGCTTGAAGCGTGTGCGTCGTAACACGTTTAATTTCTGAGTGAACAGACATACTTTTATTTATTTGTTATTTAGCAACCAAATTTCTGGATTTTGTCTATCGAACTGGTGCCATATTTGGAAATTAATTTCACTTACATTTTCACGTAGTCCAGCTTTGCCAATGACTGTTTTTTCAGCAACTACATCACCGATTCGAACAGAGACATCCTCTAAATTTGCGTAGACCGTATAATACTCATCATGTTGAATTGCTACCACCTTACCTAATCCCGGAATATCTGATATATCCAATACTTTTCCTTTATAAACAGCATTGACAGAGGCTTTGGGCAGTGTTTGAATATCTACTCCATTATTATCAATTTTTACACCTGGCAAAACAGGATGATTTTTAATCCCAAACTTATCAGATATAAAACCAGGAGAAACAGGCCAAGAAAGTTTATTTTTTAATGAGGCAAAGCCAACTTTACTTGTCGAGCTACTGCTTGTGTTATTCCCTTTTGGCAAAGACCTTGTCATTTGCTTTTTAGGTTTACTTTCTGATTTTGCGATTTCTTTAGATACGATAGAGGAAATTAAGTTATCTAACTTTTTAATTGATTGATTGGTCTGTTCAATTTCTTTTCTAAGTATCTCTTCTTGTTGACTCAAGGAGTTGACCAACTTTTCTTTCTCAACGAGTAGATTTCGAAGCGTTTCATATTCTTTTTGAGTACTTAAGAGGATATTTTTTTTATCCCTCTTTTTTTGAAACGTACTGTTTTTTTTCTCGTTCAGTTGGTTTGCTACTTTTTGAATACCCACCAGTTGCTGTTTTCTATTTTCTGTATATTGTTGAAGATATTTATATCTTATATACATTTCTTGAAAAGAGCGAGAAGAGAACAAAAAGGTAAGTTGATTCATTTGTCCACTTGCTTTGCCTGCGATATATATCATCTCGGCATATTCTTTTCGTAAATTTTGAAGCTTTTCATTAAGCTTTATTGTTTGTTGTGAAATTTCTTTCAATTCTGTATCGAGCAGAGAGATTTCTGTTTCGAGTAATTTAATTAACCCTTCTTGGTTTTCAATTTGTACTAAAACAGACTTTAATTCTCGGCTAGAAGCTTTTTTTTGAGTTTGGGTATTTGAAAGGATTTTTTGCGTTTCCTCTACTTTCATTTGAAATGCTTTCTTTTCCTTTACTAATACACTTCTAGATACCACTCTTTTTTGTCCATATGAATTAGAGCAAATAAAAAGGAGGCCGTAGATAAAAAAAAAGAGAAACTTTGGTAGCGTATTCATATACTATTTTATCCAATTATTTCATGGAGTTATGATTGACTTCCCCTTATAACTTTTAGGAATAGAAAAGGGGAAACTCAAACTTCTTGATAAAAATTCTGCTTTTTGAAGTTCAATACTAAGTTTAGCCGTGTTTGTATTGGAGAGTAAATTATCTATTGATACTTCTATTTTAGAAGGAATACTATTAGCATCTACTGAAGAGTAATCCGTGTAGTTTATTGTCATTTTTTCACCTGAATTTTCTTCATACGCAATGACCTTAGCCAACCTCTTGGATAGTTGATCAATGATTGACTCTATCAATAGCGAATTTTCTTTTTGTTTTAGAAAATAATAGCCTCCTTTTTCTTCTATGCTTGTTTCTTCGTTTTGAGGTGAGAATAAATTTCCAATTAAAAGTGATTGAATACGTGAATAGTCAAGTTTAAATCCGAACTGACGACTCAGGGTTTCAAAGTCAAATTGATAATAATTCTTATTTATACGATCAATAAAGAAAATAGAATCCTGACGGATGATACCGCGCGCTGCTTCAAGGCCAACCGACACGGAAATCCAAATGACGCTATCTTTTCTAACCTGAATTACGGCTGGAAAATCTTGCGAAATTTTTTCTGAATTAAAATTTACTTTAGTTCGAATCTTTAGGGACTCAAAATCTGTATTTTTTATATCTACAGTTATTTTTTTCGTCGGTAAAGTAGGAGTAGAGAGTATATTTTTTTCAACATTTTCTTCTGTTGCTACCGAATCTACGGTTAGTTTAGTCAAGTTGGTTGAAAATACCTCTGCCTTTTTAAGTTGATGTCTTTTACAAGATGTGATGACAAGTGTACTTATGAGTAAAGCAAATAAAATTCTCTTATTTAACATTATTATATATATTCAATTTCGATTGAAAAAAGACTCTACAAAACTATCTTGAAATGTGTTCAACCCAAAATTGAATTTTAAATTAGTTTTGATATTGATTAATTCGATTTAAAAACTGTACTTTTTCAAATTCAAGCGACAGGCCTTTTTTCCAGACTTGAATTGCCTTATCCTTTTGGTTTGCTTTTATAAAACAGTCACCAAGTAATAAAAGAGCATCTACTTGATTTTTAGTTTGATTTGAGGGAATCTCTAAAGCTACCTCCGCTGCCTCTATCGCATCTTTCCAATCCTCCTTAGAAGCATACCCTTGTGCTAACCTTAACCAAAATAGAGACTGCGACGGGAATAAGGTAGTCGCATTTTCGGCATTTTTAATTTGTTCATCTACTTGTTTTAGGCGATGATTTGCTTCTACAAGATTATCCCATCCATCAAAAGCATTTTCATCAACTTGTATAAGTTTTAATGCCCATTTTTTTGTTTCCTCCCACCTTTGCACAAATCTATTTAATTTAACGAATAAGGTAAGGGTCGAAAAATTTAATTCGTCATTCGAACGATTAATAATTGTGTTCAGCAGAAGATCTGCATTTTCCACTGATATTTGTTTATCTTCCAAAATTTCGATTAGTATATCTGTAAATGGTTCCAAAAATACTTCCTTGTTCGCTAAGGAACGATTACAAATTTGGACACAATCTTCAAACAACCCTTGTCTATATTTTGATATTGCCAACTGAGCAAGGTAATCGGCACTTAAAGGCTTTTTTTGTAGTAAACCCGTTATTAATTTTTCTACTTCTGGCCATTTTTTTTGTTCCATGAGGATTTTGATTTTTTTCAATTCAAAATCCTCATTTATACTATTTGATCTTATTGATACCTCTTTTTCCTTTATGACTTCCTCTACCTTATTCATTTGAATAAGGATTCTTTGTTTCTTTTCTGTTAACTCTTCTGACCTTCCCTCGCTTTTTTCAAGTGATTCCACAAAAGAAAGTGCTCTTTCCCATTTGCCTTGATTGTAAGTTAATTCAATCAGTTTTTCAAGATATACTGCATTTTGAGGAGAAAAAGATATTAATTTTTCCAACGCATTTTGTGCTCCACTCAAATTACCTAATTTCTCATACTGTCTAGCTAGTTCAATGTAACTGTATTGATTTTCTGGATTATTCTGAATGGATTTTTCAAAAAAACTTGCTGCTTGCATCGAACTATCTATAGCGGAATAACACTTAGCAATCATGAAAAAAGCTGTATTCGAAGATTCGGATATACTTGGGTCTAATTTTTTAAATAAGTCAATAGCTTTTCTATAGTCCTCAATAAAATAAGCTTTCATCCCATCTACAAGCAAGCGTTGCATTTCTACTTCAATTTCTTTGTTCTCTTTTGAAGGTAAGTTTGAAACTATTGGTTTTCTTTTTTGGGCATAGGATAATTGGGATACACTAACAAATAGGCAAACTAATATGAAATGAATGTAAATCAATCGTTTTCTCATTTTATCATTTGGATCAATTTGAAAAGATTTTTCTGAATTTCGATATCAGGAAAGAATGGATAGATTTGCTCGTGAGTTTCCGGGTTTAAGGAATAAGCAATTTCTAGATGTGAAACAGCTTCTTTCATTCTTCCTAATTTGAGCAGATACACGGTAGTTCGATAGTACAAATCAGCCTCATTGGGGACTTCGAGTAAAGCATCTTCCATGATATGCAGTGCCGTTTCATACTCCCGTTCCTCGTAGTAAATCAGAGACCAATTAAGCCAGTAGTCCACTATTGTCGGAGAAAGTTCAATCGCTTTTCTATATGCATCTGAGCTAGCTTCTATATGTCCTAGGTTTGCTTCTGCTTCTGCTAATAGCTCATAATACGAATCCTCTGTATCATTGAGTGCAATTGCTTTTTTTGCAAAATGAATAGCTTCGGACCATTTTCCTTGTTCAAACATGACACTTGCAAGTCCATACCAAGCTTCATACCATTCGGGAGTTATTTCAGTAGCTTTTAGATAATATTTTCGTGCTTCACTCCATAGTTGAAGTTTTTCATTAGCAGCTCCTACGTGTGTTAAAGTATTTGGACTTTGTTCATCTGCTTTGAGTGTCTCTTTGTAATAGTACAGTGCATCCTCATATTTTTCTATATTCATGTAGGCATGACCTAGATGAAACATTGCACCTACATGATTTTCATCTATAGCTAGTACATACTGATACGCATCAATTGCCTCTATATGTCTGTTCTCCATTGCATAGGTTTGACCTAAGTGATACCATGCATAAGAAGAGTATGGGTTTTTGTCAATTAAAGTATTTAGAAAATCGATGACAGATTGCGTGGGCTCATCTATCAAGGCAAAACAATACATGATTTCGGAGAAAACGAACGGATTTTCCAATCCTTCAGACATTGCCTGTTTGTAGCAATCGAGTGCTTTGTGTGTTTTGCCCCAACTTTGATACGCTTCGCCTAGATGGAAATAGACAAAACTTTTGTCTTCTGCAGTTGGTAGAATATTTTCGAAGGCACGAACAGCTTCTGCATATTTTCCTTCTAAACTAAGTATGACTGCTCCGAGTATGGTTAGTTCAGGATCGTTTGGAAAAAAAAGAAAACCTCTATCGATCAATTCAGCAGCTAATTCAAGTTGACCATCTGCCATGTACAATTGAATTTGAATAATTAGTAAAACTAAAGAATTGGGATAGATGGATAAACCAATTATACACGCATCTTTTGCTTTCGTTACATCACCTTTATTGAAATAATAATCTACAGCAATTTCCACAGTCTCTTCGTCAAGAAGTGAAATTTTATTTTCTTTAATTAACTGTTCGAATTTTTCCACAAATTCTTGTAATTGACCGGCGTTTAGGTCACCGTCTGTGTCATTTGTGTTAGGGGTCATAAGTAGTTTCTTTAGTGATAACTAACTGAACTTTTGATATTCATTCAATGTAATCAATATTCATTAATTCTCAAATTTTGATTCAGTTAGATATTGGGTTTTAAGGTATTGAGTAATTCTTTTTAACGTACTATCTATTGGAGTGAACTCAAATGCATCACTCATCTCGTTTTTAATTTTATCATTTGGATATACCATGGCTAGTCGAGCTGACTGAGCGGTTTCTTTTGTTATGAGTGGGGCTGATCGGGTTATGTAAGCGCGTATCGACTCAATCCTCCAAAGAATATCTAGTAACCAACCTTTCAAAAGAATAGAGGGTGCTTTTTTGTCAAAGTAGCTTGCTATTTTTGTAAAAAAATCTTTGTAAGTCATTCTTCCAGCATTCACAATATAGCGTTCTCCTTGAATTTCAGAAAGCATCATTTTTTCAGTGACTTTTGCCACGTCTTCTACATCGACATAATTAATAAATCCTTCTGTTAAAAATTTATTTTCGTCGAATACGTATTTGAACAATTGTGTGCTGCTTTGAGTCCAATCTCCTTCTCCTAAAATAATTGTCGGGTTCAAAATCACCATGGGTAATCCCTCAGCATAACCCCGCCACACTTCACATTCTGCTTGAAATTTGCTTACAGCATAATGAGAGTTCAATGGAGATTCTTCCCATTTCTGATTTTCAGTAATGGGGTTTCCTGCTATGATTTCTGGTGTAGAGGGCCTTCCTAATGCAGCTATTGAGCTAATGAAAACTAATTTCTTGATGGATGGATGTAAAAGCGCACAGTTCACAACATTTGCTGTCCCCTCCACATTTACCTTATACATTTGAGATCTATTTTTCGGAGAGAAAGAAACAATTGCTGCCGCATGCACTATATAGTCCATTCCTGACACTGCATTTTCAAGAGAAGATACATCCAGAATATCACCCTCTATTAAATGAATATTTTTACTAATACTATCAATTTTATGCCAATTACTCTCTGGCCGAACCAAACAATACACATCCATTTTTTTTTGAATTAAGTGTTTTGCTATTGCTCGGCCGACAAGACCTGTAGCACCAGTTATGAGTACTTTCATTCGTATCTTCTTAGTTTTTATACAAACTTAGTTTACTTCTTATTCAAATCTACCACACATTCCAGATAAATTAAACGATTAAGGGTCTGAAAGTTTATGAAAAACTTTGTTATTTCGCACTCAAATAACACCTAAACCTATCAAATGAAACACCATTTACCTTCCATTGTGTTGGGAGACACTCCCTATTATAGCCATTCATCAGGTTGTTTTTATACTGCTACTGACGGGAGTGCCGTTGATGTATTTACACAATTTCATTTAGAAAGGTCACTTAATACACTAATTGTTCGATTTGACTGCCGTGACAATCCTTTTATTTATTTCAATCGAATGACCGAAACAAACGATGATTTATACAATCAGGAAGTATTTGAGATTTTTATTGCTGCGGGAGAGGAGGATCCTATGGACTATTTAGAGATAGAAATTAATCCAAATAATGCTTTGTGGGTAGGATGGGTACATAATTCAACGTTAGGCTTAGGACCAGAGCCAAATACGCTTACAATGATAGAGAAAGATAAGATTTTAATTCAGCACAAAGTAATTTGTCAAGCCTCAAGTTGGTCTGGAGAATTACATATTCCGTTGTCGATGATTACCGACCGAGTTGACGAAAAACATTTTCGTATCAATTTTTACAGGATTGTTGCAAAAGTACAACCTGAAAACAACCAATGGGTTTGTACACAAGAGAATGCACATTTTCTTTGTTGGAGTCCAACAATGAGTGGGCAGGTTCCTGCCTTTCACCGACCCACTTATTTTGGTCATTTACAGCTCTAATTTCTTAGATTCTTGGTTTCCACGCAATTTCTTCTGATCCCGTCTCTTGGGTTATTTTCCTGGAAAGCATGAACAAAAAATCTGATAATCTATTCACGTATGGAATAACCAACGGGTGTACTTCTTCAAATTCTTTCAATCGAATGATCTGCCGTTCTGCTCGGCGACAAACCGTTCTTGCCACATGTGCATATGATACAGCGAGGTGGCCTCCAGGTAAAACGAATGATCTAAGAGGCGGAATGTCTTGTTCCATTTCATCCATCCATGTTTCCAGAAGTATGATGTCTGATTCCTTCAAATCTGGGATTGCCTTTTTTCTCAGCTCTACTTCAGAGGCAAGTTCTGCTCCGATTGTGAACAATCTATCTTGAATCTCTTTGAGTTTCTCTTTTCGTTGTTTGTTTTCGGGTAAATCACCGAGGACACCAACCCAGGCGTTTAATTCGTCGATGGTTCCATAGGCTTCAATTTTAGCTTCTCCTTTCCCTATGCGTGAGCCCCCGACTAGGCTTGTTGTTCCGGAATCACCTGTTTTTGTATATATTTTCATTTTCAATGTATTTACTACCCAAAGATAAACATCTTCTTTCTTTAATTGTTTTTTAGGCTAATTCTGTGTTTTTTATGAAGCTTAGAAAGTGTTTGAAAAAATTGAATTTCAAACATTTGTACAATATAGAATATGTAATTTCTTGTTCATTGGTAGGTAGAATGGAAAAAATGGATTCTACTATTTTTTTATAAATCTAAATTCCAACGCTTCGACCTTACTTTGTTTTTCAATCATTAACTCAATCCGTTTTTAAGTATTTCAAAAAAAATGTACAACGTGATGCTTGCTGACCTAAATTTGCATCCTCAATCCTCCGCTTGGATGCGTTGAGATTCACCACTCAATTTTTAATTTGATACAAATGATTACGATATTTTTTAGATTTTGGCGAAAAGCTTCTGTTGCATTACTTATGGGTGTCTTACTGTTTTCTTACACAGAATTACCCGAGTCGGTAGCCGTTTTGTACGATACGTTTGGTAAACCAACAGCTTTTTTGGATAAAAGTACATTCTTCTATGGTGCTACTTTCTTGTTTATCTTTTTTAACTTATTACTTGGTCTGCTTCGCAATCAATTAAGCAAAATTGATTTTAGCAAAGTAAATCCCTTAAGTATTTGGGCGAAAGAAAAAGAACAATTGGCTGATGTTTTAGCCGGTTGGTCTGAGGCATTCAATGCACTAATAAATACCTATCTTGTTTTTGTACTTATGGGATTAAAAAACATCAATTCCGATACAGAACAAAACTTGACGGTAAACATGAACTGGATATTAATCATTGGCGCCGTTATTCTACTTATTCTTATTTTCTTTCTTCCGCTTCGTTTACTTTATTCAAACCCTAAAATCAGAAACTGAATATGTTAAGAGAAGTGCCAGCCATATCTCTAGATAACTATTTATATGACTTGCCTGACGATAGAATTGCCCGTTACGCCGTTGAGCCCCGCGATTCATCTAAATTATTAATCTATGAAAATGGGGAGATTCGTTCTTCTCAATTTTCAAATTTAGCAACTCATTTACCTCCTCACAGCTTTTTAGTTTTTAATAATACGAAAGTTATACCTGCTCGTTTGCATTTCTTGAAAGAAACAGGAGCGCACATTGAGATATTCCTTTTACAACCTCATTTACCATCAACCGTGATTTCAACAGTGATGGAGGCTGAAACGTCCTGCCAGTGGAATTGCATGATTGGTAATAAAAAGAAATGGAAAGGAGAGACGTTGGTTCATACTTTTCAACGTGATGAAGAAACCATTCAAATAACTGCAAATCTCCTCGATTCGGAAACCAACCTGGTAGAGTTTACTTGGAGGGCAGCTGCATCAGTTCGGTTTGCTGAGTTAGTGCAATTATTTGGTGAAATTCCTTTACCTCCTTATTTAGGTAGAGAGGCAGAAGAAGGTGATATTGTTTCTTATCAAACGGTATATTCTAAACACGATGGGGCAGTTGCAGCGCCAACAGCTGGTTTACACTTTACAGAACGTGTCTTTGATGAGTTAGCAAACAACAAAATCGCGACAGGGTTTCTTACCCTGCATGTCGGTGCTGGAACATTTCAACCCATTAAAGCTCTGAATGTAATTGAACACAAGATGCACAACGAACAAATGGTTTTTACCCTTGAGTTTATTGAGCAACTTCTTCAAAACCTAGCATGCGTAGTTCCTGTTGGTACAACCTCCATGCGCTCACTCGAAAGTCTTTATTGGTATGGTGTACTACTTCATCGCTATTTCGCACAAGAGCAAATAGATTCAGCTATACCTTCCTTTTTTATTGAAAAGCTGGTCGCATTTGATTCTAGTTTGGTTACAATTTCAGCGGAAGAATCTATACAGACAATCTTAAAGTACATGCGTGAGCACCAAGTACAAACGCTTGTAGGACACACTGAAATATTTATTTTCCCAGGATACCGATTTGCGATTTGCAAGGGAATCATCACAAACTTTCACCAACCGGGCTCTACGCTTATTTTGCTTATTGCAGCTGCAATTGGTGAAGATTGGAAGAAGGTGTACGACTATGCTTTACAAAATGACTATCGTTTTTTAAGCTTTGGTGATTCTTCTTTGCTTTGGATTCAGCATCAAGAGGCGTAAATATTTTCAAATTTACTATCGATGCCTGCGCCTGGAAGAATCTGCTTCAAATGATGTTTTAGATGTTCTACATAATCTTTCATGATGAATTCGAGTGAGAAAGGCCCTTTCCCATCAATCGTGATTTCATGATGCAATCTGTTAGGCATTGTATATTTAATGACATGCGCTAAATGCATATTGGCAAGTTCCCATAGGGTAATGAGTTCGTTCCAGTCTGCATAGCAATACCTTTGTGCAGTCACCCAATAGTTTTGGTTGTACGCAACAAAAGTTAGTTGTGGATTTTCCATTAACCGAACAAACTTTTGCTGATTATTTCCGGCGGAGTCAATCAAATGGCCCAAGATTTCTTTCTTCGACCATTTTTCTGGTTTTACTTTTTTAGATGCTTCTTTGTCCGCGATTCTTCTCATAAGTCGGGCTGCATGTGCTACTGTTTCTTGAAGGTGCCTCGCTGTTTCTTCCATTTTATTCAGATTCTTTGGTTTATAAATCCTTTCTAAGTTAAGAAAAAAAGCAAGGAAGAGCAAGTAACTTAGCGGCTTGTTAACCCTGACAATCTTTCTTCATTTTCTTTTTCTTTGGACGAATTGTGTTTTAAATCTGCCAACAGCCATTTTGTTACGTGAATGTATTGTCTAGTTTGTATATTGTTCGGTAAATGAGAGGCAAAGCTTCGCCAAACAATGCTATTGCTCGATACATCTAAAAGTTGGAAAACCAATGTATTTGTACCTGCCTTTTTCAAAACCGTCTGGAATGTATTTTCTTCATTATCCTTTATGTTTTCTAATTCGGGAAGCTTTACCTTTTGGTTATAATAGGTGATGAACAGAATTAAATCCGGGTGTTTGTCAGATTCAATAAAACCTCTGTGTTTCATTTGTTTCTTTATTTCTCGTTCCATAGCTTGTATGGTTTCTTGATCAATAGCTTGGTTTGTGTTTTCATTTTGAGCAATTGCAAACGACTGTTCGTTTGGATAAACCTTGCGTGTTTGCGTAGTCGTGATTTGGAAATCCGAACTACAACCCATCAGATACGATAAACTGATAAGTAAGATGATTGAATGTCTTTTTTTTGACGCCATTTTTTTACCTATTTATTGTCAAATTAAAGCAAAATATAGCATTATTCTATTAATTAATTGTCCTATTTTAATTTCAATTGGTTACTTTTTAGAACCTTACTTCGTAAAAAAAGAATTTATTAACTTGCAGAAAAAAACCTGTGACCTATCCTATCGTTCGTTTTTGTGTTCGTTTTGTTTTAGGCTTTTTCATTAAGCGTAAACACATTATTGGTTTATCCAATGTTCCTTCAGAAGGCCCTGTACTGTTGGCCGTTAATCACCCTAATTCATTTTTAGATGCCATCATTTTGGCGTGCTATCTTGACAGACGCGTTTGGTCTCTTGCCCGTGGTGACGCTTTCAAAAAACCATTGGCCAAACGTATTCTAAGCTCTTTTTATATGATACCAATATACCGGATTTCTGAAGGAAAAGAGTACGTAGGTGAGAACGAAGTGACTTTCCAAAAGTGCCTTTCCTTGTTTCGTGATAATCAAGTCGTATTAATTTTTAGTGAAGGAATATGCTTGTACCAAGATCACTTATTGCCTCTCAAAAAAGGTACAGCTCGCTTAACCCAAATGGCATGGCAAGAAGATATTCCACTTCAAATTGTGCCGATTGGACTTACCTACAACGATTACAACACTTTTGGAAAAAACGTAACCATAAAAATAGGGGAGCCGATTTGTGAAACAGCCGAACTAGATAAAAGCGAAACCGAAGGTATTTTCGTAAAGAAATTCAATGACTTTCTTCGCATTCGTTTGGAACCCTTGATTTCAAAACCTCATTCAGTTCCGGGAACATCTTTCCAATATTTACTAGGTTTGCTTCTTCATTTTCCACTGTATGGTTTGCTCATTCCTTTTGTTCGGAAGAAAACACATCGAACTGTTTTTTACGACTCCGTTCTACTAGCTTTACTTGTTGTGACCATTGTGCCTTATTGGCTTTTCCTTTACTTTATTTTATCATTCCTATTTTAATCGCTTCCTATGTCTGTCATTATATCATCAATCAGAGAAAGTTTAATTTCATTTTTTGCTGATACACACTACACCAAAGTGTTTGTCATTTGTGATAATCATACCAAAAGATATTGTTATCCACTGATTCAATCTTTTTTGCCCAAACATCGCGTGGTTGTTATCTCGTCTGGCGAGGAAAACAAAACCATTGCTACCTGTGAAAAAATTTGGGAAGCCATGACAGACTACGAGCTAGACAGACATTCGCTTGTCGTTAACTTGGGCGGTGGAGTTATCGGAGACATGGGAGGTTTCTGCGCTGCTACTTACAAACGTGGAATTGATTTTATTCAGATACCTACAACCCTCTTATCGCAAGTAGATGCAAGTGTTGGCGGAAAACTAGGTATTGATTTTCGCGGTTTCAAAAATCACATCGGCGTTTTCACTTTGCCAACGCGTGTATTTATTGACGCCGCTTTTTTGACTACACTTCCTGAGCGCGAGCTGAAATCCGGCTTTGCGGAAGTCATCAAACATTGTTTGATTCAAGACGCTGAAAAATGGGCCCAACTCCGACTTTTAGATTTCCCACTCGTTGATTGGTCATCTTATATTGCTCACTCCGTTGCCATCAAACAACAAATAGTAGAACAAGATCCTACTGAAAAAGGAGTACGTAAAATCCTCAACTTTGGACACACTCTTGGGCACGCCATTGAGACGTACTTCCTGGATAAGGGCAAACTTCGTTTATTTCATGGAGAAGCTATTGCCATCGGAATGATCATGGAAGCATTTATGGCGTATGAATTAAAATTACTTGATGAGTCATCTTTGCTTCAAATTGAAGAATTTCTATTTTCTGTTTATGGAAAAATTTATTTGACTGAAGAAGACATTCCTGCGATAATTCAGCTAACCCAGCAAGATAAAAAGAACAAAGGAAAAGAAGTCCGTTTCTCTTTACTGAACGGCATTGGCTCCTGCGTGTATGACAAAACCTGCACGGCTGCCTTGATGAAACGCGCCATTTTGTATTATATCGGATAAATTGAAAAAAACATTTCGTTTTTACATATAGTTTGCACATTATCAGCATGTTCTACGTATATTGATTCAAACTATTTGTCCATTAAATCCAAAAAACGAATGAAACGATTTCAACTTATTCTCGTGGTATTCCTTGGTGTCTTTGTAGGTGGCTGCCAGTCTCTTCGACTAATGGTAGATAACGATTACAGTTATGATACGGATTTTACTGTTTTCAAGTCGTATGCTTTTCTTAATTGTGAAATCGACACGTCTGACATTTGCAGTGAAATCCACGATGCCATTCGAAGACAAATGAAAGCTAGGGGATACGTTTTGAACGAAGAGAACCCTGATTTACTCGTAAGTTATAGTATCATCAAAGAACGAGTTGGATACAAAGGGTACAATCAGCCTTCGTTTGATAGATGGGTGAATAAGTACGACAATGAGGAAGTTTATAAAGTACAAACTTTCAATTTTAGTGGAGGAATGGTTTTGGTTTCCTTGCTAGATGCCTCCACGAGCCGCCTTATTTGGCGTGGGTATGCCTCCGATGTTTTCAGTGAGAAAGTTCGAGAAGGCAAGACCGTTAATTATTACCGCAACGTTGTTCGAACTATTTTTGACCAATATCCGCTTTTCGCGGCGGGTCAGAAACCGTATAAGATTACAGACGAGGTATTGTGACGATAAAAACAAAAAAGCTACCTTTCGGTAGCTTTTTCTATTCGTTCTTTAACTTATCTGCAAATACCTTTCTAAACTTATCGACTTTTGGCTTAACCACAAATTGGCAATACGGCTGCTCTCCGTTTTCGTTAAAATAATTCTGGTGGTAATCCTCCGCGACATAATACGCGCCCAATGGTTCAATCGTTGTCACTATTTTTTTCGAAAACGCACCTGACGCGTCAAGCTTCGCCAAATACTTCTCTGCAATTTCTTTTTGTTCTTCGTTATGATAGAAGATAGACGACCGGTACTGTGTTCCCACATCGTTTCCTTGTCTGTTCAAAGTGGTTGGGTCGTGGGTCTGCCAAAAAACTTCCAAAATTTCACTAAACGAAACAACTTTTGGGTCATATACAATTTGACAAACCTCCGCATGACCTGTTAATCCTGTACAAACTTCTTTGTATGTTGGGTTTTCTACCTTTCCGCCGGTATAACCTGACGTTACTTTCTCTACACCTTTCAAGTCTTGAAAAACAGCTTCTACACACCAAAAGCAACCCGCACCCAACGTAGCTACTTCTTTTCCTTCCGGTACAATTGTCTGATTATCCATTTTTTTTTCTTTCTTTTTTGTTGACTGTGCACAAGCCGAAAAAGCAAGCGCGATAAATAAGGCGAAAAATACTATATTATTTTTCATGTGAATAAGGAATTAAGAGTTTATTGTCTCGGAAATTATTTCTGCTAAAAATTCGGTTACTTATAAAACAGCCGATTCGCAAAAACTGTTCTCAGAATATCCAGAAAGGCGACTATGCAAAGATTTGATTTTGTAGCTTTGCCTTTTGTTCACTTATAAAATAAGGTAGTGGAAGCGAAAGAACTCATTCAACTTTTTTCATCAGACAGTGTCATTCAGTCCATAGGGCATTCTATTCAAGCAGAGCCCATATCTCAAATAGAAGGATTAGCTAACGGGTTTGATTCCGTTTTTATTTCTTCTATTTTCAATTTACACCCTTCTACATATCTCATTATTTTAACTGACAGAGAAGATGCTGCTTATTTTTACAATGACTTAACCCAACTAATTGGTTCACAAACACCTCTTTTTTTCTTCCCAGCTTCTTATAAGAAAGCGTACGAGTTTGATGCGCTAACGATTGATAATGCCAATGTCGTACAACGATCTGAACTTATTCATTTTCTTACGACTTCCTCCAATACTCAATCATTCATAGTGACCTACCCGGAGGCTTTGTCTGAAAAAGTTATCAATAAAAAAACACTATTAGCCAATACGCTCGGTATTCAAGTAGGGGATAATTTGGATATATCTTTTATTTCTGAACTTCTTATCTCGTATTCTTTTGATAAAACAGACTTTGTTTATGAACCGGGACAGTTTTCAATTCGAGGAGGTATCATAGATATTTTTTCTTTTGCCAGTGAATATCCTTATAGAATTGAGCTTTTTGGTAATGAGATTGAAGCCATTCGTTTTTTCAATCCTGAAAACCAACTTTCTATTCAGAATATCGAAAAAGCGACAATTGTTCCTGATATCGCCAATAAACTCAGTCACGAAGAAAGAGCTTCTTTCTTGGATTTTCTTCCTTCCGATACATTCGTTTGGTTTGATGATTTTAGTTTTACGCTTGAAATCATGGAGAATGGTTTTCAAAAGCTAGAGGACAGATTCGCACAACTTAAAGAATCGACGGATATTTCGCTTCTTTTACCTCCGAAAGAAATTGCAGAAGAAACACGTGTTTTCAAAAAGTCCATTCAATCTTTCAAATTGATTGAATTTGGGAAACGACATTTTTTCAAGAAAAGCAATCGCCATCAATATAAGGTTAAATCTCAACCTTCTTTTAACAAGAAATTTGAGTTATTAATTGATGATTTTGTAGAAAAACAATCTCATGGCTTCACCACATTCATTTGTTCGGATTCAGCAAAACAACTCACACGAATAGAACGCATCATTCGAGAAATTGACCCGATGCTTTCCTTTGTTTCTTTACCAATTTCGCTCAGAGGAGGTTTTATAGATCCTAATTCTAAAATACTTTGTTATACAGACCACCAATTATTTGACCGTTTTCATAGATATAAACTGAAAGAAAGGTTTACTAAATCAAAAGCATTGACTTTGAAGGAAATTCAGTCTATGCAACCTGGCGATTACATCACACATATCGATTATGGCGTAGGTCGTTTTGCAGGTTTAGAAACGGTCGATGTAAACGGGAAAAAACAAGAAGCAATTCGGTTAATTTACAGAGATAATGATATTTTATATGTAAATATTCATGGATTACACAAAATAGCGAAGTTTACAGGGAAAGATGGCACAGCGCCTACGATGAGTAAACTGGGTTCTGGTGACTGGGAAACAAAGAAGTCGAAGGTGAAAAGACAGGTGAAAGACATCGCCAAAGAATTAATCGAGTTGTATGCAAAACGCAGAGCATCGCCTGGATTTCCTTTTTCGCCCGACTCTTATTTACAAATTGAATTGGAATCTTCTTTTCTCTATGAAGACACGCCAGACCAAGCAAAAGCAACCAATGATGTGAAGGCAGACATGGAAAAACCCTATCCAATGGATAGATTGGTTTGTGGAGATGTTGGTTTTGGTAAAACTGAAATTGCTATCCGTGCAGCTTTTAAGGCGGTTGGTGATAGCAAACAAGTAGGTGTGCTTGTACCAACAACTATTTTAGCCATGCAGCATTACAAAACATTTTGTGAACGACTTGCCGATCTTCCCGTCAATATTGATTATATCAATCGTTTTAAAAGTACTCAGGAAATCAACCAAACCTTAAAAAAGGTCAAAGAAGGTAAGGTTGATATTTTAATTGGAACACATCGAATTTTAAACAAGGATATTGAATTTTCTAATTTAGGATTACTTATCATTGATGAAGAACAAAAATTTGGGGTAAAGGCAAAAGACAGAATCAAGGAAATTAAATTGAATGTAGATGTATTGACTTTAACGGCAACTCCGATACCTCGGACATTACATTTTTCATTGATGGGTGCGCGCGATTTATCGATTATTGCAACTCCTCCACCAAACCGGCAACCTGTCACAACGGAAGTTCGCGTATTTACTGAGGAAGTTGTACGCGATGCGATTAGCTATGAACTACGTCGGGGTGGGCAAGTTTATTTTGTGCATAATCGCGTCAATGATATTGAGTCCATAGCCAACATTATTCTTCGATTAGTTCCAGATGCCCGCATTGGTGTTGCACATGGCCAAATGGAAGGAGCAAAGTTGGAAAAAGTCATGATGCGTTTCATGGAAGGCGAGTTAGATATTCTTATTTCTACGAATATTATTGAATCTGGTTTAGACATTACCAATGCAAACACAATCATCATTAACCAAGCGCACATGTTTGGTATGTCAGACCTCCACCAAATGCGGGGTAGAGTAGGGCGATCGAACAAAAAAGCCTTTTGTTTTTTATTGACTCCACCGCTTTCAGTTCTAACAAAAGAAGCACGAAAACGTCTTCAAACACTAGAGGAGTTCTCAGACCTGGGTGATGGTTTCAAAGTTGCGATGCGTGATTTGGACATTCGGGGTGCTGGAAACCTATTGGGTGCTGAACAAAGTGGATTCGTAAACGATTTGGGATTTGAAATGTATCACAAAGTATTGGATGAAGCTGTTCAAGAACTCAAAGAAACAGATTTTAAGGATTTATTTGCGAAAGAGATTTCACTGAATGAAATTGTAGCACGAGACTGTCAAATTGAAACAGACATGCAAATTCTTATTCCAGAAACCTATATTTCAAGCATTTCTGAACGTCTTTCTATTTACAATGATATAGATAATTTAAAAAATAGCGAAGAATTAGAGGCGCTTAGGAAATCTTTGGAAGACAGGTTCGGAAAATTACCCCAAGAGGTTTTGAGCTTGCTTCAAATTGTTCGTCTTAGATGGAAAGCGGAAATCATTGGTTTTGAGAAAGTTACTTTGAAAAATAATATACTTAAAGGATTTTTCGTTTCTTCGAAGCAAGAAAGTTTTTTTCAGTCGCCTAAATTTGGCAAAATACTTGAGTTTATTCGGGACAATAAGTCTGGATGTCAACTAAAACAAGTTAAAGACAAATTAATCTTCACGGCTGAAAGAATACAAACCATCGAGAAGGCAGATTTAATTTTTGAATCCATTACTAAACTTTTTAACCCTTGAAATGATTAATATGAGTTGAAGTCGCTTAGTAATTGTTCTTTATTTGTTTTCTCACTCATATATCGTTAGATATAATTTTTATAGTCATAGTTTTCATATTATTTTGCAACATTATTATTAGATATAAAATCAAAGTGCTATAATGAATAGACTTATTTTAGGTGCATCATTACTGCTTTTAGCTTCCAGCGTTTTTACTTCATGTAAAGATCAAAAGAAGGTTAGTAGTTTAAATCCTGGTAAAAAGAGTACTGCTACAGGTATCGCTTACGCATCCAAAGATGAAGAGGGGTTCAGGGTATCCTCATTTAGTGGTCAACCATCTGGACCGAATATGGTTTTTATTGAGGGAGGCCGTTTTACAATGGGTACTGTTGAAGAAGACGTTACGTTTACTCGTGATAATTTAGAAAGAACTGTTACAGTTGCTTCTTTTTACATGGACGAAACTGAAATCACAAACATTCATTGGCGCGAATATCTTTATTCTGTTCAAAAAGATTCATCTTATGAGTTTTATGAATCTGCTCTGCCAGATACAACTGTTTGGGCAAATCGAATGTCGTTCAATGATCAGTATATTGACCAATACTTACGTTACCCTGGTTTTAACTTTTATCCAGTCGTTGGTGTTTCTTGGTTACAGGCAAATGATTATTGTAAATGGAGAACTGAGGTAGTTAATGCTGAACTTCTACGTTTAAACTCTCCGAAAGCGAAAGCACCTAAAAAATCTCGTCGTGGAGAAGAAGCTACTGCCGTTGCTGCACCAAAAACCAATGTTGGTGGTAGAGCAGCTGTTGAATCTGGTATCGTCTTACCTGCTTACAGACTTCCTACGGAGGCAGAGTGGGAGTATGCTGCCAAAGCTATGATAGGAACCCAGTACGTTGATGAAAACCAAGTAAGTCAACGCATTTATCCTTGGGATGGATCCTCTATGCGTTCTTCTAAAGGAAAACAAAAAGGGGAGATGCGTGCTAATTTCAAAAGAGGCCGTGGTGATTATGCCGGCATAGCTGGTAGAAGTAATGATGGTGCAATTATTACTGCGGAGGTTAAATCTTACCAACCAAATGATTACGGCCTTTATGATATGGCTGGTAATGTGAATGAATGGGTGTATGATTTATACAGACCAAACTCTTACCAAGATTTCAATGATTTGAACCCAATCAGAAGAAATGACTATTTAGATGAAGCATCAAATTACGATAGCAAAAATTTCAATTCATTGATTGACAATTCACTTCGTGTATATAAAGGTGGTTCTTGGAATGATGTAGCTTATTGGCTTTCTCCAGGAACTAGACGTTTCTTACCTCAAGATTCTTCAACAGCTACTATTGGTTTTCGTTGTGCTATGATTGCCATTGGACCAAAAGGGAAGAAAATGTAAGTTTTTCTCACATACTTTCTAAATAACAATAGCCACTGTTTAATAAGCAGTGGCTATTGTTATTATAAATACTTTTGATACTCCTGCTTTTTTCAAAATTTGGGCAATCTCTTCTAACGTTGCACCTGTAGTTAATACATCATCCACAACTCCCACATTTTTTCCTTTAACCGCCTTCTCATCTTTTATTTGGAATGACCCTTTAATATTTTCAAACCGTTCTTGTTTATTTTCTTTTGTCTGACTGACAGTCTCTTTTGTTTTTTGTAAAATATTTGATTTTGTTTCAATCTCAAGGGACTTTGTTAGCCCTTTTGCAAATACTTCTGCCTGATTATAACCCCTTATTTTTAGTTTTTTTGGGTGTATTGGTACTGGTATAAAAAAGTCTAAGTTATATTCATTTATTTCTTTTTCTATCAATTTTCCGTAATAAACACCAACATCAAAGCCTATTTTTTCATTGTCTTTGTATTTCAAGGCATGTAATAATTTTTGAACACCTGATTTTTTGGAAAATCGTACAAATGAGAAAATCTTAGTTATTTCTACTCTCCCAATGAATTTATTTTCTAGTGCCATTAAACCCACCTTGTGGGTATCTGTATAGGGGAGTTCCATCAAACAATTTGTACAGATTTGATTCTCTACTACTTTTAATTGTCTATCACATGTTATACATAGTTTTGGATATAATATATCCAATAAAGAATTGAACCAATTTGTTCTCATATTACTTATTTATAGTTAATCATGACTTAATCTATGCAAGATATTGAAATACAAGAGAATTGGCAAAAACTGATGCAGTTCTTTAAAAGTACAATTGGAAAAAAACCAGCAGATTTAAAAGCAGTTCTTTTTTTGATTGGTCTTCAAGAGTATGGTAAGGGTGCCAAACGTTTTTCAAAAGAGGAAAAACAAGATTTAATGCACATTGCCATTTGTAAGGTACTTAGCCTCGGTGGATTTTATGAAATTGACGGTTACGATGCTGATGGATGGCCTCATTGGAAATTGACTAAAAAACTTCCTCCTTTTGATCTTATGAAACAAGAAGTTCTTCTCAAGCATTTCGTAATCGAATATTTCAAGAAAGAAATAGGTGTACATCTTTAATGTTAATTACATTATTTGTGGATAACTTTCGATATTTGTGGATAAATAAATAAAGTATGCGCATAGTTTCGTACAATGTTAATGGGATTCGTTCCAATATTAAAAAAGGTTTATTGGATTGGCTCGCCATTCAAAACCCAGATATAGTATGTGTTCAAGAAATTAAGTTATCCGAGACAGACCTCGTAGAAAATTCATTTCAAGAGCTTGGTTATCAATGCTTTTGGTTTTCTGCGGTTAAAAAGGGTTACAGCGGAGTGGCCATTTTTTCAAAAATTTCTCCTGAATCTGTTACTCTTGGTATGAATATTCCTATTTATGATGAAGAAGGAAGGATTATTCGTATAAATTTTCCGGGCTTTTCTGTCCTATCTTGTTATTTCCCTTCAGGTTCTTCCTCTACTGATAGACAAGAATTTAAGATGAAATTTCTTTCTGACTTTTACGTTTTTGTTGAAAACCTAAAGCAAAATGTGGATAACTTGATAATTGTCGGGGATATTAACATTTGTCACGAAGCAATTGATATTCATAATCCCAAAACGAATGCCAACTCATCTGGTTTCCTTCCTGAAGAACGCAAGTGGATTACAGATTTTCTTCATCTTGGATTCGTTGATTCCTTTCGTTTTTTTAACCAAGAACCTCATAATTATACTTGGTGGACTTATCGCGCTGGTGCCAAAAGTAAAAACTTAGGTTGGCGTATTGATTATATTTTTGTTTCCTCTTCTCTTTCTTCTCGCTTGCGTTCCGCTTCTATTTATCCCGAAGTTCTCATGTCTGACCATTGTCCTATTTCCATCGATCTTGATTTATAATTCCTATGAACGAGTCCGCTTCCATTTCCCCAATTCTCTTACAAATCAATGAATACAAAAGAAGATATTACCAGAATCAATTAATTCGTGGTATTCTTATTGGCTTTTCTATAATCTTGATCGCTTTCCTTACAGTTTCAACAACCGAGTATTTTGGACATTTGGGTCAAGTTTTTCGTGCGATTCTTTTCTTTTTTTTTCTATCTGTCTGTTCTTACGTTTTCTTTTTTTATATACTTAAACCCATTGCACATCTCGTCGGCTTTCGTAAAAAAATTACTGATGAGGACGCAGCTAAACTAATTGGTGCGCACTTTCCTGAAATAAATGACAAATTACTCAACACCCTTCAACTGTCTGTCATGAATAAATCAGATGATGATTTACTCCAGGCAAGTATTTTACAAAAGTCAAAGGAAATTACCATTTTCAAGTTTGATCAAGCCATTGACTTTAAAAAAAATAGAAAATTTATCCCCTTCTTGTTATTTCCTTTTCTTATTACACTTTTTATTTTCCTTGCCTCACCGAGTTTTTTTAGTTCAAGTACAGAGCGAATTGTTTACTTCAGAAAGAATTTTATTCAGGAAGCACCTTTTCGTTTTATTTTAAAGAATAAAACTCTATCTACTTCCAAAGGAAGTGACTTTACGGTTTTGCTTGATTTGAACGGTACAGCATTTCCAGATGATGTCTACCTTATTCATAACGGAAGAAAATTCAAAATGGAACAGATTTCTTCAATGAATGGATTTCAGTTTACTTTTTCTTCTATTGAAGAAGACATCGAGTTTTCTTTTGAGGCAGGTGGGTTTTCTTCCAATTCTTTTCTGATTTCTGTTCTCTCCAAACCTATTTTAAATGGCTTCGAAGTTGAAGTAACCTATCCCTCTTATTTGAATAAACCCTCGGAAGTTTTTCAAAATCAATACGACTTTATCGTTCCGAAAGGTTCAACACTTTCTTGGAAATTTGATGCATCTGATACAAAATTCATTGATCTAATTTTTGATAACAAACAAAAAATTCAGCTTGAAACTAGTTTTTTAGGTGGTTTTTCTTTTTCTAAGAAATGTTTAGTTTCAACATCTTATACTATTCATTTGCTGAACGAAACACCAAATACTTCCCCTTCAAATTCACACCAAATCGAGGTTATTCCAGATCAATACCCACAAATTTCTCTCGAACAAACCATCGATTCTACTTTTTTACAATATATCGGTTTTACAGGGCAAGTGTCCGACGATTACGGACTTAACTCTTTGACTTTTTACTACCGAATCATAAAGGCTAAGAATATTCCCGGTAATTTTATTAAAAAGAAAATCCCTTTTAATACAAACAATAAGGTACAGAATTACTCCTATCTACTCGAATTAGCTTCAATGGCAATTCAACCAGGAGATTTACTTGAATATTTTTTTGAAGTAGGGGATAATGACGGACTACAAGGATCAAAATTTACAAAGACAAATTTGAGCCGCTTTGTAATTCCATCTAATTTGGCACTTTCCAAGGAAATCAATAAAGATATTTCCAATTCAGAAGATCAACTTGAGCGAATCCTGTCTCAATCTAAGGATTTGCAAAGTCAATTGAAAGCTATCCAAAATAAAATGAAGAAGAATGAATTTGATGTTTCTGAAAAGAGGGAGATTCAACAGCTCATTAAAGACCGTGAAAAGTTGTTGAATGATATAAATGATTTAAAAAACAAATTGGCTGAATTACAAAAAAAACAATCTCTTTTTGAAAGGCCCAGTCCTCAGATGCAAGAGAAAATGCAGCAACTTCAGCAAATTATTCAAGACTTACTTTCCAAAGAAGATTCCAAATTATTTGAGAATTTAAAAAAGATGTTAGAGGAAAACTCAGATAAAGAGTTACAAGAACAATTGGATAAAATTCAACAAAACGAGCGAAATCTAAACAGAAATATAGATCGCAGTTTACGCATGTTTAAGAATCTTCAACTACAACAGAAATTGGAGTCTGTTTCAAATCAATTGGAGTCTATTTCAGAAAAAGAAGAACAACTTAGTAACGAGAAAAGTGAAAATCTAGAATCTGAGCAAGAAAAAGTCCGTGACTCATTCGAAAAAGTAAAAGAAGATTTGAAAAAAGCGGAACAGCTTAGTAAAGAGTTACGGAAAGAAACAGAGCTGGAAAAAGAGACACAGAAAGAAATTTCAAACGATTTAGCAAAAATTGATGACCTATTGGATAAGAAATCATCCATTGAAGCAAAAAATCAAATGAAACGTGTTGCACAGAAAATGAAAAAAATGGCTGAGAAAATAGCTGGGGAAATGCAATCGGGAGAGATGCAGCAGATGAATGAAGATATGGATGCTTTGCGCGCCCTTCTAGATAACCTTCTAAAACTTTCTTTTCATCAAGAACAATTAATGAAAGATCTTCGTGGAAGTTCAAAAGTTGACCCTAAGCTTACAAATATTGCACAAGAACAGCTTAAGCTTTCTTCTGATGCTAAAATGGTGGAAGATAGTTTGTATGCATTGGCCAATCGTGTTTTACAAATTCAAAGTTTCGTTACTCGTGAAGTTACAACAATGCGCAATTCTATCGATGAGACATTGAGTTTATTAAAGGATAAAAAGTATCCTCAAGCTGCTTCTAAGCAGCAATTTTCGATGACATCCATAAATAATCTTGCTTTATTATTGTCTGATACCTTTTCTCAGATGCAGCAAATGATGGCAAACCAAGGCAGTGGAAAAAGTAAGAGTAAAAATAAAAATCCATCTGCTATTCCCTCATTTGGAGAACGACAAAATGACATCAATAAACGTCTTGAACAACTTCAAGGCGGGCAACAAAATGGCAAACAGCTATCGCAAGAATTAGTTCGTCTTGCCCAAGAGCAAGCAAAACTTAGAAATGAATTAAATCAAGTTCAAATGAAATTAAAAGGTACTGAACTTGGAAAAAAAATAGGAGGTGAATTAAATGAAATTAAACAACAAATGGATGAAACAGAAAATGATTTGATTAATAAACGAATTAATTCTTCTCTTCAGAAACGTCAACGTGAAGTTCAAACTAGACTCTTGGAAGTTGATAAGTCATTAAAAGAACAAGAATTAGATCCTACACGAAAAGGGAATCCTATCTTTAATTATTCCCTTTCTAATCCATTGGAACTGGATAAGTTTTTCAACAAACAAAATAGACAAACGGAGTTTGTAAAAACATTACCAGGTAATCTTACACCTTTTTACAAGAATCAATCTTCTAATTATTTTAAACGAATCAATTAATTTTACAAATCAATTAAACACCCTGTTTCACGTGAAACATCTCCTGAAGTCTTGAGTTTTTGTTCCACGTGAAACATCAAAGCAAATAAATTATGTTTGAAGAGTATGATGTAATCGTAGTAGGAGGGGGGCATGCAGGCTGTGAAGCAGCTAATGCTGCAGCGACAATGGGGTCTAAAGTATTACTTATTACCATGAACTTGCAAACTATCGCTCAAATGTCTTGCAATCCAGCAATGGGAGGAGTAGCAAAAGGACAAATAGTTCGTGAAATAGATGCACTTGGTGGTCTGTCAGGAATTATCAGTGATAAAACCATGGTACAATTCAGAATGCTAAATAGATCAAAAGGTCCAGCAATGTGGAGCCCGAGGTGTCAAAGCGATAGACACCTTTTTGCATCAGAGTGGAGAGAACAGCTAGAAAATAATCCCAATGTTGATTTTTGGCAAGAAATGGCAGTTGGTCTCGTAGTTAAAAATAAAAGAGTTACAGGCGTAAAAACATCTCTAGGACTAGAAATAAAAGCAAAGTCTGTTGTTTTAACCAATGGTACTTTTCTAAATGGAAAAATACACATCGGCGAAAAAAGCTTTGGGGGCGGAAGAACAGGGGAGGCTTCATCAAAAGGAATCACCGAACAATTAGTTGAACTTGGTTTTGAAGCTGGGAGAATGAAAACCGGAACACCTCCAAGGGTAGATGCTAGATCACTAAACTTTGATGCATTCGACGAACAAAAGGGGGACGAAAATCCAGAGAAGTTTTCTTTTACCGATACACCTATCATCCAAAAACAAAAGAGCTGTTGGATAACCTATACCAACACAAAAGTGCATGAAATGCTTCGAACGGGTTTTGATCGCTCACCAATGTTTTCGGGTAGAATTCAGGGACTAGGACCTAGATATTGCCCATCTGTCGAAGATAAAATAAACCGATTCGCAGACAAAGACCAACATCAAATATTTGTAGAACCAGAAGGATGGAACACAGTTGAAATGTATATCAATGGATTCTCCACATCTTTACCAGAAGATATTCAATACAAAGCATTAAAACTTGTTCCTGGTTTTGAAAAAGTAAAAATGTTTCGTCCAGGATATGCAATAGAATACGATTTTTTTCCACCAACTCAATTAAAAAACACATTAGAAACCCATCTTATCGAAAATCTGTATTTCGCAGGACAAATTAATGGTACCACTGGTTATGAAGAAGCAGCATGTCAAGGATTAATTGCTGGAATCAATGCACATAATAAAGTACACGAAAAAAATGAATTCGTTCTCAAAAGAGATGAAGCATATATTGGGGTACTTATAGATGATTTAATCAATAAAGGCACAGAAGAACCGTACCGAATGTTTACATCTCGGGCGGAATTTAGAACATTATTGAGACAAGACAATGCAGACATTCGTCTAACACCCAAAGGGAATGAAATAGGATTGGCTTCAAATGAAAGATTAGAAAGGGTAAACCAGAAAATTCAAAATGCTAATTTACTTTTTGATGAGCTGCAAAAAATTAAGGTGACACCGAATGAAGTTAATGATGTGTTAAGCCAACTTTCATCAACTCAAATAAAAGAGAAAGTCACACTTTATAATTTATTGAAAAGACCTGAAATAGAAATTCATCACTTGAAAGAATTATCTGAGGAGTTCAAAAATAAATTAGAACAATTTACAGTAGAAGAACAAGAACAAACATCAATAAAGGTAAAATACGAACGCTACATTGAAAAAGAACTTCAATTGGTGGATAAAATGAAGAAGCTAGAAAATCTACTCATTAATCCATCATTTGATTATGAATCTTTAACTTCATTGTCGATAGAAGCAAGACATAAGCTCAAAAAAATAAAACCAACAACGTTGGGGCAGGCATCAAGAATAAGTGGTGTTTCACCTGCAGATATTTCAGTATTAATGATTCACCTTGGTAGATAATCAAACAGACCTCTCATTCATGTGAGGTCTGTTTTCTTTAAATAACTATGTATAAATCACTCGCAATTAGCTCAATTATCACGCTTGTTTTATCAAGTTGTGCTCAATTTGTACCACCAACGGGAGGAAAAAAAGATATTACTCCACCCAAATTAATTCGAAGCTATCCGGAAAATAAGGCCCTGAATAGTCAAACAAATTATATACAATTAGAATTTGACGAACCTATTGATATTAATTCGCTAAAACAAGAACTATCTGTATCTCCAGAACTAGAAGGAGGCTATACTGTAAAGAGTAAACTAACAAGTGTTGAATTAAAACTCAATCAAAAATTAAGGGATAGTACAACCTATACTTTTAATTTTAAAAATGGTGTAAAGGACTTAAATGAAAAAAATCCTTCAAAAAATTTAAGACTTGTTTTTTCTACTGGTAATAAAATTGACTCACTTGGGTTAACCGGAAAAACTGTCGATCTATTTACAAAAAGCAATATAAATGAAGTCACAGTAGGATTATATGATTTGACTAGACCGGATACAATTCCCTATTATAAACGAAAACCAGATTATTTTGTAAAAACAGATAGTTCAGGTATGTATCGTTTTGAAAATATAAGGAATGGTAGATTTCGTGTTTTGGCCTTTCAAGATAAAAATAATAACCTAATACCAGAGTTTAATATCGAAAAAGCAGGGTTTATAAAGGATACTCTACAGTTAAAAACACAATTTGAGAACTTATCAATTGAGTTATTTACTGCTGATTTTGATACTGCTACAATTAAAAAAAGAACCCCAAGAGCGAATACATTTATACTTGGTTTAAGTAAGCCAATTAAAGATGTAAAACTATTGTCAAAAACCGATTCAGTAAAATATTCATTTACTAGTTCAGAAATAATATTTTACAAAGATCTAAAGAGGCAAATTGATAGTTTACATGTTCAATTTTTGGTTACTGACTCAACGAACCGTTTAAGTCACCTACAAGAAAAAATTAAATTTCTCACCAATTTGTCCACTAAGAAAAACAATGTAGAAGTAACCTGGACATCTAAGCCTGAAAATAGAAAACAAGTTGTTGATTTGAATGAAATAAAGATTAAAACACTAGTTCCAATAGAACAAATTGATACAAATAAAATCATTGTTCGAAAGGATACTATCAATACAATTCCATTTGATTTACATAAAATTAGCGACACTGAGTTCGTACTTAAACTGAATCAATCCATTATACAAAAGGAAAAAATTGAAATAAGTTTAATTAATGGTGCTTTAACATCTGTTTTGGGAGATACCAACACAACTAAATCTGCGGAAATACTTGTATTACCCAAAACGGAAACTGGTCAGCTAACTCTCGTGCTTGATAAAGAGTGCCAAACATGTTTTGTAGAACTTCTAGATGCAACGAATCTTTCCGTAATAAGAAAAAGTAAAATCAAGAAAAAAACAATTTTTACAAATTTGACCAATGGGGATTATAGGTTTAGAATTATTGAAGATATAAACGATAATGACTTTTGGGACAATGGAGACTTGAAAAATAACATATTACCCGAAAAAGTCTATTTTCATCCTGAAACTATCAAAATAAAAACCAATTTTGAGATTGAACAACAAATTGATAACTTTTTGAAATAAATTAGTGGATAACTATGTGAATAAATCAATATTTTACGTGGAAAAGGAGTGTATAACTCATTACTGAATGTGTATGAAACCATAAGAATGTGTATAAGAACTCAAACTTCTAGCTTATACACATTCGATAAACAATCTATCCACGTGGATAACCTATGTGTATAACATAATAACACTTGTCAATTCTCAATTAAAGTTATATACATTAAATTTTTAATGCGCTACTATTCAATTGATTAATTGTTAATAATTAAATGAGTTATACACATTATACCAATTGACTAGTTAAATAAATAATCAATTTCATCCACATAAAAATTTCATCCACATATCAACAGTCTTAATAGAATACAATAATAAAAATTTAAAAAAATATGATTGTTATTAGAATGTCCCTACTCTTTCTTTTTTGTGTTTCCACATTGGTTCTTCAAGGACAATCGTATGAGCTAGCTAGGGAATATTTAAAACAAGGTGATTTAACTAAAGCAGAATACGAGTTTGATGATATAGTCAGAAAAAAAAATAATCTGGAGATTATATATCCAGATTATTTACATTTGTTGATAAAATTAAAAAAATATGAAAAGGCTCAAAAGTTCGTTTCAACTCAAATCAAATCAAATCCAACTAAAATTATTTATTACGTCGATCTAGAAATTATTCAATTGTTAATGAATAATCTAGTTGAAGCCAATCTCACAAGACGAAAATATATTCAACTCGCAAGTCAAAATGACCAAATGGTTTACGAAATTCAAAATAAATATTATGTTGAGGGTAAATTCAGCGAATTAGTGGATTTTCTGAAAGAAGTTCAGGGTGGTCAAACGATCCCTCATAAATTTGGAATACAACTAGCTAGAGCATATCTTTTTAATGGTCAAAAAGATAAAATGCTTTTTGAATTACTTAATTGGGGAGTAGTTAATGGAAATGTTGATTACATTCGAAATAACATACTAGATAACTTTAAAACAGAAAGTGAACTTAGTCTGGTGGAGAAAACACTTTTTGATTATATCCAAAAGAAACCAAATGAAACCTTCTTCAATGAAATGTTAGTTTGGTTTTATACTACCCAGAAGGATTTTAAAAAAGCATTTAGGTTTAGTAAGGCACTTGATAAACGTTTAAAATTAAATGGTCAAAATGTTCTAGATTTAGGTCTTTTAGCCTTCAACAATGAAAATTATTCAGATGCACAAGACATATTTTCGTATCTAACCTCAGAGTATTTTAATTCTTCGATTTTTCAAATTGCAACGTATTGGTTAATTCAATCAAAGGAAAAAATTATAAAAAATACTTTTCCAATTAAGTATGAGGATTTAATATCACTCAAAAACGAATATGAGTCGCTCAGGTCAACTATTTTGCAGGGGGCGGTGTCTTATGATATTACACGTAATTTGGCTTTATTAGAAGCCTTTTATTTAGATAATAAAAACAGCGCCATACAATTACTTACTGATCTCATCTCAAATTCTGAAATAAGCCCTCTCCTAAAAGATCAATGCAAAATCGATTTAGCCGATATATATCTTCTCAATGATGAACCTTGGGAGTCAAGCTTGCTGTATATGCAAGTGGAGAAGTCTCAGAAGGAAAGCCCATTGGCTGAATCTGCAAAATTAAAAAATGCAAAACTTTATTATTTTCAATCTGAGTTCGATTTAGCAAAGGAAATATTGGATATCCTTAAAAAGGCTACTACACGAGAAATAGCAAATGATGCGCTTAAATTAGCACTCCACATTGAAGAAAATAAAGGTGACGATTCAGCTTCATTTCATTTACAAAGTTACTCCAAAGCAGAATTGTTACTTTTTCAGAATAAATATCAAGAAGCAGACCAGATTTTAGATTCCTTATTTAGTATCTCAAAAGATTTACCTATTGCGGATGATATTTTGTGGACTCGGTATGAAATTGCTTTAAAATTGGGTAAGTTTCAAGAAGCAATTCTGTTTCTTGATGAGATTAGTATGAATTACGGATATGAAACTTTAGCTGATGATGCACTTTATCAAGCTGCAATGATTGAGATGAAATATTTAAAAAATCCAGTCAGGGCTATGGAATTGTATGAAAAAATTATTTTTACCTACCCTGGGAGTGTATATACCGTTGATGCGAGAAAGAAAATTCGTGAATTAAGAGGAGATAGTATAGAGTAATCTGACAAATAAATAGTCAAGAATGAAAGTATATTGTAGTTTTCCTATCTTTGCACTATCATCTAATCTATTTATCGTATGTCATGGTTCAAAAGAACAGATAAGGGTATTCAGACACCGACTGAACTAAAAAGAGAAGTTCCAGATGGTTTGTGGTATCAATGCTCTAGTTGTAAAAATGTGATGCACACACGTGAACATAAACTAAATTCGTTTACGTGTATTCATTGCAACTATCATGAAAAAATAGGTTCCGAGGCTTATTTTCAGTTATTGTTTGATGAAGGAGCTTATACCGAACTAGATGCTTCACTTCACTCAGGAGATCCTCTTCAATTTGTTGATACAAAAGCATATCCAGATAGATTACGCGCGACAGAAGCAAAATCAGGATTAAAAGATGCCGTAAGAACTGCTCATGGATCTATGAATGGTGTACATTTAACCATTTGCTGTATGGATTTCGGCTTCATTGGTGGATCAATGGGTTCTGTAGTAGGAGAAAAAATTGCTAGAGGAATAGATTATTCAATTAAGAATAAACTTCCTTTTTTAATGATTTCAAAATCAGGTGGAGCTAGAATGATGGAAGCTGGCTTTTCACTAATGCAAATGGCTAAAACGTCTGCTAAACTTGCATTGCTTGCTGAGAATAAGTTGCCCTATATTTCCCTTCTCACAGATCCTACTACAGGTGGGGTTACAGCTTCATATGCAATGTTAGGCGATTTTAATATTGCAGAACCTGGATCATTGATAGGGTTTGCGGGACCTAGAGTTATAAAAGAAACGATTGGAAAAGATCTACCCAAAGGATTTCAAACTGCTGAATTTGTTTTGGAACATGGTTTTTTAGACTTTATTGTAGATAGAAAAGATATGAAAGACAAACTTTCATCACTATTATCACTGATACATTCTTAATTTTTTCGATTTACATGTATAGTTATCCACATATTTTATGTGGATAATTTTATTTATCAACATACTTGATGAAGAGACATATTGCAATTTTAGGTTCTACTGGTTCTATTGGAACACAAGCTTTACAGGTTATTTCGGAACATCCTGATTTATTTACTGTAGAAGTATTGACTGCACAATCAAATGCTAACTTATTAATTGAACAAGCAAGAACTTTTGTTCCTAATGTAGTAGTAATTGGCGATGATGTACATTATGAACGAGTAAAATCTAGTTTGTCTGATTTACCTATTAAGGTTTATTCGGGTTTAAATGCACTCAATCAGGTAGTAACAATTGAAACAATAGATATTGTACTTACAGCTTTAGTTGGTTACGCTGGATTGATTCCAACAGTTCATGCAATACGAGCAAAAAAACATATTGCTCTTGCAAATAAAGAAACACTTGTTGTTGCAGGTGAATTAATTACACAATTAGCACAAGAAAACGGAGTAGATATTTTGCCTGTTGATTCAGAACATTCGGCGATTTTTCAATGCTTAGCAGGCGAGTTTCATAATAAAATTGAGAAAATAATTTTAACTGCCTCTGGTGGCCCTTTTCGTGGGAGGAATAAATCTTTTTTAAGTTCAGTAACTAAGGAACAAGCTTTGAAACACCCAAACTGGTCAATGGGTGCCAAAATTACGATTGATTCTGCTTCGTTAATGAATAAAGGTCTGGAGGTAATTGAAGCGAAATGGTTATTTGATCTTTCTCCAAATCAGATTGAAGTTATTGTTCATCCACAATCAATTATTCATTCTTTGGTTCAGTTTGAAGATGGTAGTATTAAAGCTCAAATGGGTTTACCAGACATGAAGTTACCTATTCAGTATGCGCTAGCATATCCAAATAGAATTTCATCTCTTTCACGTCGTTTTTCGTTTTTAGAATATCCAACATTGACATTTGAGCAACCTGACCTAAATACATTCCAGAATCTAAGTTTGGCTTTTTATGCATTAGAGAAAGGGGGAAATATGCCTTGTATTCTAAATGCAGCGAATGAAGTTGCAGTTCAAGCTTTTCTATCCGATCAGATTTCATTCTTAGGGATGTCCGATTTGATTTCAACTTGTATGCAAAAAATTACTTTTATTCAACAACCTAATTTAGAAGATTATATTCAAACAGATGAGCATACGAGAATAAAAGCAAATGAATTGTTAAAAAGTATATGAAAAAACCATTTCACATAATTTACGAAGATAATCACCTGATTTTAGTTAATAAAGCAGCTGGTGTTTTAGTCCACGAGGATAAAACTGGAGATAAGACGCTAGGTGATTATGTCAAAGAATATTTAAAAATTAAATATGAAAAACCAGGTGATGTATTTCTAGGTACAATACATCGGCTAGATAGACCAGTGAGTGGTTTGGTAATTTTTGCGAAAACTTCTAAAGCACTCGAAAGGATGAATGAGTTGTTTCGTAAGAGGGATATCCAAAAAACCTATTGGGCGATTACTAAACGTAAACCAGAAAAAAAAGCGGGAAAGTTAACTCATTGGCTTGTTAAAAATAATGAAAAAAATACAGTTACTGCTCATAAATTTGAAGTTGAGAACTCGTTAAAAGCTGAACTGAATTACAGATATTTGGGTACAATTAATAAATTTCATTTAATTGAAGTTGAGCCAATTACTGGGAGACCACACCAGATTAGGGTTCAACTTGCCTCAATCGGTTGTCCTATAAGAGGAGATGTGAAGTATGGTTACCCTGAAGGAAATAGAGATGGAAGTATAAATCTACATGCGAGAAGAGTATATTTTATCCATCCCGTAAAAAAAGAGCCAATTATATGTAAAGCTGCTGTACCAGAAATTTCATTCTGGGAAGAATTTTTGGAGTTAGATAAAGAAGATATAAAAGACGAAAATTTAGATTTTCTTTATTAAAAATGGACTTCTTCTTTTTGTAAGATATCTTCTTTTGCTTGTATGTATACTTTTTTGATTCCTTCAATTACACCTACGAAGATTGCGAGGGGTATTGTAATCGGAATAAATAATATCCACTGAAATAGTCTATAAAAGTTAATGTATCTTTTCTGTTTCATCGTGTAGGTTTATCAAAATTCCGACAAATATAGAATTATCTTATGATTTTATATAAAAATAGGGCTAAATTTTAGCCCTATTTTTATAATTTAGGATTTCCACCTTACAAATGCCTCCATAGCTTGATACTCAGCGAGTCCTAATTTATTATACAAACGAGCAGTTGCTTCATTTCTCTCTTCAGCTCGTTGCCAAAACTCTCTTGTATCTGAACCTTGAAATACAACTCCATCTTTTTGTGATTGATGTTTGAAAATTCCATATCTTTTTTGAAGTACTTGATCTGGACTCATAGGAACTGCCATTTCAATTTCGTGAATATCCCATTCGGCCCATGCTCCTCTATATAGCCAAACCCAACAATCTTGCATAAACTCTTCCTCTTTTAGAGCTTCAACTGAACCTAATACAGCGTCCAAACAAACTTTATGAGTGCCATGTGGATCAGCGAGATCACCTGCAGCATATATTTGATGTGGTTGTATTTGGGCAATGAGATTCTTGACTAAATCCAAGTCTTTCTCACCTAATGGTCTTTTTTGGATTGTACCCGTTTCATAAAAAGGCATATCTAAGAAGTGTACATTTTCATTCGGAATACCAACATATCGGCAGGTTGCTTTCGCCTCTCCACGACGGATAATTCCTTTAACTTTTCGTACTATTTCATTGTCTATTTCACTGTCTTTTTTATTCAGTAAATAGTGTTTAGCTTCATCGAAATTTTTAATTGCTTCAGGACTTTCAATAGCAAAATGCTTGTTATAGTCAACTACAAAATCAATAAATCTCAGAGCTTCATCATCTGCTACTGCAATATTCCCAGATGTTTGGTATGCAACATGCACATCATGTCCCTGATCTACAAGTCGTTGAAAAGTTCCACCCATTGAAATGATATCATCATCTGGATGTGGACTAAATATCAAAACTCTTTTGCTTGAAGGATTTGCTC
>CAYNRA010000021.1:0-37130 GCA_964399465.1 uncultured Cytophagales bacterium | reverse complement strand
GGCTACTACATTTCCATTGCGAGTTTAGCAGGAACCAACTTTTTCCCGGCAGGAACCGCCTATAATGCGAGTAAATTTGGACTTGTTGGCTTTACACAAGCCATGATGATGGATTTACGCAAAGAAGGTATCAAGGTTACGACAATCATGCCGGGTTCTGTGGCTACTTATTTCAATAATCATACGCCTTCTGAGGCTGATGCTTGGAAAATCCAGCCGGAAGATATAGGACAAATGGTCGTAGATTTGATTCAAATGCCTGCGAGAACCTTACCAAGTAAGATTGAGGTTCGTCCATCATTCCCGAAATAAAAAGAGAAAGACCAACGAATTGAACAGCATTCGTTGGTCTTTCTTACATTTAAGAACAAACGCATCAACGACCAAAATCATCTTGCACACGCACGATGTCTTCCTCATCAGACGGATTTTCTTTGTCCGTATGTTTCCAAATTTCAGCCACAACGCCATACGTACTCAAACCCACTAATCGATGTCTTTCTCCTTGATTTAAGTGGATGACAGTTCCTACTGAAAGCTGAGTTACAGACGTTTCTTCGTCGGTATCACTAATAACGACACCCGCTTCTCCACCGATTACTTTCCAAATTTCTGCACGGCGGTGATGGTATTGCCAAGAGAGGCGTTTTTCGGGGGCAACGATTAAAATTTTAGGACTTAATTTATCAAATCCTTCAAAATCTGCAAGGGATAAGTGAGGGAAAAAGGTCTCGATAAATGAGGGAACTTGCGTTTCATCGAGAACAAAAAAACCTCCCCACGGGCGTGTAAAATCTTTGGAGACAACGGTAAATCCAGCGTCTGCAAGGTAGTTTTCAATGGAGGAGAACACCTCTTCTCGAGGTGAAGTAGATGGAAATTGAAGAATTGACATGTTATGAGGTGACAAATGGTTTCAACCCAAAACTACTTAGTTTTCTGTATATAATCCAAATGATTTTACTAAGTGGACTTTTTCTGTACAACATAGATAAATTATGATATATATCATATTTCATCGTGACCTATCCCCTACTTTGCAATGAACATATTGCGAGACCTTTGTAGCGCATTCAATCGCTTTCTACATGGAACATGTAAGTACCCCAATAAAAACCATCTGTTACCACTGCGGTGAAGACTGCGCAACGGATTCTTGGCAGAAAGAAGAAAAGACTTTTTGTTGCCAAGGGTGTTTGGCAGTCTATGACTTATTGGAGTCCAATGACCTATGCGGCTATTATGATTTAGAGCAAAACAAGGGAGTCAGTCTCAAAGCTAAATCATTTGAAGGTCGATTTGATTTCTTAAAAAACACCTCTATTGCAGATAGTTTGCTTACTTTTTCGTCTGAAACGCAAGCATCAATCACACTTTACATACCTTCGATTCATTGTTCATCTTGTGTTTGGTTACTTGAGAACATGCCTAAAATACAAGAAGGCGTGTATCATTCTCGATTAAATTTTCCAGAAAAGAAACTTACTATTCAGTTTGATCCTCGCCGCGTTTCTGTATTTACACTCGTCACGCTATTAACAACACTTGGATACGAACCGGTTTTACAAGAGAATTCAGTTCAAAAAGGGAACAAAAAGCAGGATAGAAAACTACTTACCCAAATTGCCGTCGTCGGATTTTGTTTAGGGAATAGCATGTTATTAAGCTTCCCCGAATACTTTAAAATAGACCATTCCTCCGCTCAAGATTCTTTTCTACAAGCCTTCTTTTTATATCTAAACTTTGGTTTGGCGCTGCCCGTCTATTTTTATGGAGCGCAAGATTATCTCGTAGGTGCATGGAAAGGCATCCTTGCATTGCTCAAAAAACAAACACAAAGCGTCTCCGTGGACATTCCTATTGCTTTGGGAATATCAGCGCTATTTTTCAGAAGTCTGTACGAAACATTCGCACACGGAACCGCAGGTTATTGGGACAGTTTGGCGGGATTGGTTTTTTTTCTATTAGTTGGCAAATGGGTTCAGCAGAAAACATACGCATTTTTGACATTCAAGCGCGACCACACGTCCTACTTTCCGCTGGCGGTGGAGCGCATCAACAATGACCTCACGACGTATGTATCTATCAAAGATTTAGAAATAAATGACCGGATTTTGGTGCGTCCGCAGGCTCTTATCCCCGTCGATAGCGAAGTCATACAAGGAACAGCTTGGATAGATTACAGCTTTGTAACGGGCGAGTCACTACCTGTCACCAAGCGTATTGGTGAGAAGATTTATGCTGGAGGTCGCCAACTCGGACAGACCGTAGAACTAAAAGTCCTCAAGACAGTCGACCAAAGTTATCTAACGCAACTTTGGAACAATGCCACTTTTCAAAAAGAAAAAGCGCACCCACCAACCGTTCTCGCAGAAGCATTCAGTAAATATTTCACGTTACTTACACTATTTATTGCTACATCAACTGGAATTTATTGGGGATTTGTCGATAGCGCTCTTGTTTGGCCAACGGTGACAGCCGTCTTAATGGTTGCCTGCCCGTGCGCTTTGACTCTCGCCCTTCCTTTTGCGATGAACACGTCATTAGGAATATTGGGGCAAAATAAATTTTATGTCAAAAACCAGCATGTCTTGCAAAAATTAACTGAAGTAACCGCTTTTGTTTTTGATAAAACAGGAACACTTACAAGCAGCCAAAAAGCACATGTTTCGTATCAAGGTAAAGAACTGACAACAGATATTTCGCAGATGATTCTTGGCATCACGGAGCAATCATCGCATCCGTTAAGTAAAGCCATTGCCACTCATTTAAGAGAAGAAGCGAATGTTCCTGCCCTTTCTCCTGAAAGCAGCAAAGAAGTGCCTGGTTTTGGGATAGAAGGATGGTGTAAAAACATACATGTTCAAGTTGGACAAGCCGAATGGATAGCAAGGAATTTTGAGGATACAAATTCATCAACCGAGATAGGCTCAAGTGTGTATATTGGCATTGATGGAAGCATAATTGGTTATTTTTCTATCCAACCGCGTTTTCGAGCAAATTGGGAGGTGGTACTTACGGCCTTACAAAAAACGGTGAAGACAATCCTACTGTCAGGTGATGACAAACGTCAAGAGGAAATAATTGCGCCTTATTTTGCAAAAGAAAATCGTTTTTTCCATCAAAAACCGATCGACAAACTCAGCTTTATCCAAAGAAAACAAGCCGAGGGAGAAATGATTTGTATGATAGGAGATGGCTTGAATGATACAGGTGCTTTGCAACAAAGCAATGTAGGTATTGCGATTTCAGAAGAAGTACACGTATTTACACCCGCCGCAGATGCCTTGTTGGATGCGTCATCTTGGGAAAAACTTCCTGTGTTTTTAGCTTTTGCCAAAGATACCGTTCAAGTTGTTAAAATTAGCTTTCTGTTCTCTTTGGTTTACAATATCATTGGCATCAGTTGGGCCGTAACAGGAACTTTATCTCCAGTCATTGCCGCGATTTTCATGCCCTTGAGCTCCTTGAGTGTCGTCTTGATTGCGGTTGGCTTAACATACTGGAAAGCACGAATTTACCGTCTAAATACATAAAAATATGGGAGTCATTGTTGGGTTAGTCATCTTGGCATTGCTAGTTGCTGGCGCATTTTTAATCGCTTTTTTTTGGGCATCATCAGACGGGCAGTTTGACGATACAGAAACGCCCGCGATGCGTATTTTACAAGAACGAATGAACAAAAAAAGCAGAAATTAAGAAATAAAAAGAACTTATTTATAGGGTTTAACTTACATATGTGCAAGCAAACGGCAAGGAGTTTCTCTTTGCCGTTTCTTTTTGAAACACCAACATTTTAGTACATTTACACCTGAATTTCCACCTCTTTTTAAACAAAATACATGTCTAAGCCAATTCTTGTCATTAAGTTTGGAACAGCTTCTATTACCCGTGTTTCAGGGGAACCAGACGAACAGGTCATCGCCCGGATTGCCGCACAAGTAGCACAACTCGCTCATAATCATCACATTGTCTTGGTATCTTCAGGTGCGGTGGGTGCAGGGAAAAAGTTTATCGCGCAGTATAGCGGAGAAATCGCACAACGAAAAGCTGCTGCTGCTGTTGGGAATCCCCTTCTTCTCGGCATTTATGCCCGTCACTTTGCGCCGTATGGAATTTCTGTTGCACAAAGTCTTTGCGAGCGCCAACATTTTGCACAACGAGAACAGTTTTTACAGTTAAAAGAAACATATCAAGCCCTTTGGGACAACGGCATCATCCCGATTGCCAACGAAAATGATGTTGTGAGCAATCGAGAATTAAAGTTTTCGGATAATGATGAATTAGCTACCCTCATTGCCGTCGGATTTGGAGCAAGTACCCTATTGATTTGTACCTCTGCGGGAGGCTTATTGGATAAAAACAAAGAAATCGTTCGTGACATCCCACAAATTGATGCAACGATTTGGGAAATGGTGGATACCTCAAAATCAAATCTTGGAACGGGTGGAATGGCTTCGAAATTAACATTTACCAAACTAGCAACACGCATGGGCATTCGAACCATTATTTTTGGAATGAATGAACCCGAAGGTCTGCTTGCTGCTTTTACGGGCAAGAGTGGTAGCCATTTTCACCCAAAAGTGGCTTCCTTGACAGCCCGCAATCGTTGGTTAGCAAGTGGTAGCCTCACTACGGGTAAAATACACATAGACGCAGGAGCAGCCAACGCATTAGCGCAAAGAAATAGTTTACTTTCTGTCGGAATCGTGCAAATAACGGGTGAATTTGAGGCGGGAGAAGTCGTAGAAATCATCTCTCCAGAAGGCGAAACATTGGCTATTGCACGAACAAAAATAGGCTTTCCGAGCAAACATCCTTCGGGAGGAAAAAACATTGTTGCACACGCCGACGACATCGTTCTATTATAAACTAACGACAAGCGAATTAAGTGAATTTTTGAAAAATGAATCTTTGAAATTCAACTTTTGACGCACGAATTTATGGAGAATACAAGGTGTCTATCGGATAAAAACGGCTATTTCTATCAATAAAAGAAAAAGAAAATGGTAAATTGGGCGATATTCAAACGACCTACTTTACATGACTCTTTTACAAATAAGTTTGGCTATATTTGCCTTAATCGTGTGTATTGGTGTATTCAAATTTGATACATTTCTTACGTTTGTCCTTGTGTCCATTGGGCTGGGGCTGGCTCGACAAATGGATGTTTCCTTAATTGGAAAAACCATACAAACGGGTATTGGGAATACTTTGGGCGACTTAACGCTCATCATTGGCTTTGGTGCGATGTTGGGTAAATTTGTAGCAGACAGTGGCGCGGCAGCCCGAATCACACAAGCGCTGTATCAGCTTTTTGGCAAAAAAAATCTCCGTTGGGCAATGGCATTGGCTGGCTTTATTATCGGGATTCCCCTATTTTACAATGCTGGTTTCGTCATTGCTGTTCCCTTGGTTTTTGCTTTAGCCGCTCAAACAAGCCTTCCTGTTGTTCCGATAGCAATCTCTATGTTGGCAGCGCTTTCTGTTGCACACGGCTATTTACCTCCACACCCTTCTCCGGCTGCAATTGCACAACAACTAAACGCAGATTTAGGCAAAACACTCCTTTACGGAATTTGCGTCGCCATTCCAGCTATTGCCCTTGCAGGCCCCATCTTTGGCAGCCAACTTTCGAAAATAAACGCACCAATTCCTGAAGAATACAAAAAGACAAACTCCCTACAAAAAGAAAATATGCCCTCCCTTGGTATTAGTTTTTTTGTGGCCTTATTACCTGTTTTTTTACTCTCAGGAGTGGGATTGTTCAAATCTAGTTTGGGGGCTTACCCTTGGTTTCAACTCCTTGCCGAGCCGTACATAAGTTTATTCATTTCCCTGTTAGTAGCTATCTATTTTTTAGGTGTTCGGAAAGGAAAAAGTATGCAAGAAGTATCAAAATCTTTGGAAGATGCCTTCAAAAGTATCGCGATGTTGCTATTGATTATTGCGGGGGCTGGGGCATTGAAAGAGATCATGGCAGTTAGTAAAATTAGCTATGAATTAGGTAATAGCTTGCGGGATATTCCGGTTCATCCACTTGTTTTGGGTTGGCTGATTGCCGGGGCGGTTCGTATTGCGATAGGCTCTGCGACGATAGCAGGCTTGACGGCTGTCGGGATTATCGCGCCGATTTTTGAAAGCCATACGGGACTTTCACCTGAACTCATGGTTTTATCGATTGGTGCAGGAAGTTTGATGTGTTCCCACGTGAACGATGGTGGATTTTGGATGTACAAAGAGTATTTTCAGTTATCTATTCGGGATACACTACGAACTTGGACAGTCATGGAAACCATCGTTTCTGTTGTTGGCTTGCTAGGAGTTTTGATTTTAAACCATTTCCTTTATGCCTAAATTAAAAATACTACATCAATTAGCGTAGCTATTTCTGGGGAAGATTACATATGTTCATCCCCCCAAATAAAACAATCTATGTATCCTGCAATATTCTAGAAGAAAACCAATGGATAAAATAGGTTTTCTAGTCAATCAACCTTCCAGAGAAAGCATCGCGTTACACATGAGAATAGTTCATTATGTATGGATTTCAGGGGCTTTTCCGAATAGTAAAACAGGCCTATTTTCTATTCTTTCTACACCCAATCCACTATTTTAGTCCGAAAAATCCAAGGATATTCTTTTCCTTTGACTGGTCGCCGGATGAACCGCGTTCACTTATACGTAGGTTGTGATATACTATTTTTTGACTTTATCTTTGCACATGATACGCCTAGCTGCCTAGTTCGATTTAGCTCTCAAAACAAATAGCCCGAACCAGGAATTACATAAGCCTCTGATGCTCAATATATTCATTTTTACATTTTCAAAACAAACTTCGTATGAATCCTAAAACACCCATGGAGCGCCTTGCGGAGCTTCACTTGGTTCTTCCCAAAGCACCGGAGCCAGGCGGCGTATATGCGCCCTGCTTGGTTGTAGAAAACCTTGTTTATGTTTCCGGACATCTTCCTTTTTATCCGGATGGAACCTATCCGATTGGGCATGTAGGTGAAAACGGTCTCAGCAAGGAAGAAGCGAAACAAGCAGCACACCAAGTAGGTCAAAATATCTTGGCTACGCTACTACACCACCTAGGAAGCCTCGATAAAATTGAACGTGTCGTAAAGGTTTTGGGTATGATTCATTCGACGAGTGACTTCAAAGAACATGCCTTTGTAATCAATGGATGTACCGAACTTTTTGTGGCACTTTGGGGAGAAAATGGGCTTGGCGCGCGAAGTTCTGTAGGCATGAGCTCCCTTCCAAAAGGAGTTCCTGTAGAGATTGAAGCTGTGTTTTTACTCCGGAAAGAATAAAAGGCAAATTTTGCCGCATCCGCGTAGCGAACAAATACATATTGGAATAAACCCAAAAAGAGGTAGTCTAGGCTACCCCTTTTTGGCTCTAATATAGTCATACTTATACGCGAAAACATAGGAGAAAGGACATTTTCATCTATTTATAAATATATTTCACGAGATTTTTTCAACCAATCAAAGACTGAATATCAGATTTCATGGATAAAAAAGGGGTATTTACCCAAAATATGATTACCATCATATTTTGGACAAGACTTACTTCTAAGATTTGCTTCTTTTAAATTTTAATCAAAATCTTATTTCGTATGAAAAGAGAACTACTTCTTTCCATGCTCTTCACTTGTTTGGTCTGGGTATCGTATGCCCAATCAAAGGTGACGGGTAAGGTAACTTCTGCCGAAGATGGCTCTGGAATCCCTGGCGCATCTGTTCAAATCAAGGGAACAACCAAAGGGACACAAACTGATATGGAGGGGAACTACGCCATTGACGTCGCATCTAATCAAACATTGGTTTTTAGCTTTGTAGGTATGGATGCACAAGAAATCTTGGTTGGTAACAAGAGTGTTATCAATGTCGTATTAGTGACTGATCCACGTACACTTTCTGAGGTAGTAGTCACTGCTTTGGGTCGTGTGAAAGAGGAGAAAGCCGTAGGTACTGCCATGCAAACCGTGAAATCGGATAAGCTAACATTCGCCAAAGAAACCAATGTAGCGAGTGCATTATCTGGTAAAATTGCGGGGGTAAAACTACAGGGAGCGCCTTCTACTTCGTTCAGAGAGCCCAATTTATTAATCCGTGGGGCAACGGGGCTATCCATCTATGCTTCTCCTTTGTATGTATTAGATGGTACGCCTGTAGATTTAAGTGCCGTAAACATGGATAATATCGAGTCTATTTCTGTCTTGAAAGGAGCTGCCGCAACAGCTATTTATGGACAGCGAGCTGCGGATGGCGTAATTGTATTGAATAGTAAAAAATCGAAAAAAGGTCGGATGCAAGTAGATATCAACTCAGCAACGACATTTTCAAGCGTCTATAACTTACCTCCGTATCAAAACGAGTACGCAGGTGGATATTCACAAGATTGGACTACATTTGAATTCAATCCAGCTATACATCCGTCTGATTGGGCATCATTCAACGGCCAAAAAATGTTAGAATATTATGCGGATGAATCTTGGGGACCTAAAATGGATGGTACGCCGTATCGTCCGTATTATTCTTGGTTCACATCTCACCCTGGTTTTGGGAAAGAAGTGCCATTGAATCCTCAACCTGATAACGTCAAAAACTTTTATCAAACAGGCGTTGACTTGAATAACAACGTAACGATTGGCGGTGGGTCAGACAATGCAACGTACCGTTTGTCTTATACGAATATTGACCGGACGTTACCAATCCCGAATACGCAACTAAAGCGTAACTTCATTACCTTAAATACGACGTTCAATCTTTCTAAAAAACTAACAGCGGGTGCCAATATCAATTACTTAGTTGAAGCACAAAGAGGACGTCCTTTGGAAGGTTATGGACAAGGTCTAGCAGGTTCGTTCAACCAGTGGTTCCAAAGACAAGTTGATATGGATATTTTAAGTAGTTATAAAAATCCAGATGGTACATTTAACTCATGGAATATCAACGGACCAGAAAACACACGTCCACTTTATTGGGACAATCCATACTATGATGTGTACGAAAACGTGTATAATTCATCTCGTGACAGAGTATATGGGGATATTAACTTGAAGTATCAATTCAATACCAAATTCTCTGTACAAGGATGGATTCGTAACAACAGCCGATATGTGAACGATAATTTCCGTGTTACAACTGGCGGCTTGAACCAAGATGGATTCTTTGCATCAGATGACCGTTTTACAGAATGGAACTACGAATTCTTAGCGGATTATCGGGAACGTATTGGTGACCTAACACTTGATCTATCTGTAGGTGGTAATCTTCGGAATGAGGAGCGTCTATTTTCATCAATGAGTACAAATGGTGGTCTTTCTATACCAAACTTCTACAATATTTCAGCTTCAAAAGACAGACCGGCTGTTACGTACAGAACAACACAACGTCAAGTTCGCTCTGTATATGGATTGGCATCATTGGGTTACAAAGGATTCTTATATTTAGACGCTACTATTCGTAATGACTGGTCTTCTACTTTACCAGTAAACGCAAATTCTTATCTATATCCTTCGATTGCGACAAGTTTTGTGTTCTCTGAGTTCATGAAAAACCAACCAATTCTCTCATTTGGTAAAATCAAAGCATCGTGGGCAACGGTAGGTAGCGATACCAATCCATACCAAATCTACCCAGTTTATTCAGCAAGTGCTGCGGGTAGCTTACCAATCATGAGCTTGCCATCACAATTACCGAACACCAGTCTAAAACCAACTTTATCTAAATCGTATGATTTAGGAACAGAAATCAAATTCTTAAAGGATAGAATTGGTTTCGACTTCACCTACTACAGTCGTGAGAATATCAATCAAATTCTTCCGCTCTCTGTACCATCTACGAGTGGTTTTAACACGGCACTCGTCAATGCAGGAAATATCACCAACTACGGTTTAGAACTAGCAGCTACTTTCATTCCTGTAAGAAAGAAAAACTTTGAATGGGAGGTAAACTTCAATATTGCACGAGCTAGAACAATTGTGAAAGAACTGGCTGAAGGTTTAACTAACTATCAGCTTCCAACATTTGCAGCATATGGTATTGGAACAAGTGTATCTGGATCTTCTACGGCATTTGGTCCAACCGTCAATGCACGTGTCGGTGAAGCATTTGGTCTATTGGTTGGTAGAGGTTTCCGTCGTTTCCAAGCCAAAGATGCACAAGGCAATGCAATTGATAATCCGAACAACGGTCGTCCGATTGTCAATGCAAATGGAACATATGCGTTTGATAACAATGTCGTATTAGGATCAATTCTACCAGATTATACTGGAGGTTTGGTAAATACCATGAAATATAAAAACCTAGTTGCTAACTTCAATATTGACTTCCAGAAAGGGGGTAAAGTATATTCTGTATCTCGTATGTTTAATGCCTACTCTGGTCTAGGAATTGAGACAGTAGGAGTAAATGAAAACGGAGTAGAACAACGTAACTCTGTAGCATCAGGTGGAGGATTAAAAGCTGATGGAGTCTTGGTGGATGGTTCAGAAAATACAAAATTCATTGAAGCTTCTGACTATTGGAAATCACTCTTCCGTCTTCACGAACGTTGGCTATATGATGCATCGTATGCGAAACTACGTGAAGTTAGCTTAGGATATCAAGTACCTACTTCTGTATTTGAGAACCGTTTACCTATCCGATCCATTTATGTGGGTGCAGTAGGTAGAAATGTATTTATCTTGAGACAACCCGTGAAAGGATTGGATCCATCGGAATTAGAAAGTGTTTGGTCTGAGGGTGGTCAGCTTCCTGCCGCACGCTCATGGGGCTTTAACATCAAATTAGGTATCTAATCATTTTTAATCATTTGTTTGCAATGAAACATATTAAATATTTATATACAACTGCTGTTTCCATCTTTTTGCTGACAGCTTGTGACCCATCGGATTTCGGTGACATGAACGTTGATCCGAACAATCCATCGAAGCCAATTGCTTCCTCTTTATTAACACGTTCTGAAAGATCTATTGCCGATCTAATTACGGCTGAACAAGGTTCACTTTACAGTCAACAGATAGCAAATAAGCAATATACTTCTGCAGATAGATACGAGACCATTCAATGGAGTTTCAATGGAATATACGCAGGTCCATTGATTAACTTACAGAAAATTATTGATCTAAATTCAGATCCAGAAACTAAAGGAGATGTTGCAGCATACGGATCTAATAACAATCAAATAGCTGTAGCAAGAATCTTAAAAGCTTACTATTTCTGGCATATGACAGACCGTTGGGGAGATATTCCTTACTCACAAGCGTTGAAGGGTAACGAAAACTTCCGTCCAGCATACGATACACAAGAATTTATCTATAAAGATTTATTCAAAGAGTTAAAAGAAGCACAAGCTCAAATTGATGGTGGCGCTGCTGTAAGTGGAGATCACTTGCTTAAGGGCAACATGACGAAATGGAAAAAGTTTGCAAACTCCATGCGTTTATTGATGGCACTTCGTATGTCAAAAGTTGACCCAAACTTAGCTAAAACTGAATTTAACGCTGCTTTAGCTGATGGAGTAATCTTAACTACTTCAGATAATGTTGTTTATCAATTCCTTGCTGAAGAAGATAATGATAACCCTTGGGAAGACCGCTTCCAAACACGTTTGGACTGGACGGTTTCAGAGAAGATGGTAAATACATTGAAGGAACTTAAGGATCCACGTATTGCAACTTTCGCAGATAAAGCACTCTTAAAACAAGACTATTTTGGGATGCCATATGGCTTATCTGAAGCGGTTGCAGGAAGTGTTTCCAATGGGGATGTATCCTTCTTGGGAATCGGCATGCGTCGTCAAACTAGTCCTGGATTTGTTCTTACTGCTTCGCAAGTTAACCTTGCTATTGCTGAGGCTATCACTCTTGGTTGGACATCAGGAAGTGCAGAGCAGTATTACAATGCAGGGGTAACCACTGGGTTAGATCAGTATGGTTATGGCAATCAAGCAGACGCTTATTTACAAAACGAAGGCGTTAAATTTGACCCTGCTAATGCTATGACACAAATCGCAACACAACGTTGGATTACATTATTTTCTTATGGGTATGAAGCTTGGGCTGAATGGAGAAGAACTGGTTTACCAACTTTAACACCTCCTTCAGCTAACCTAAATCCAGGTGGACAGATTCCTAGAAGACAGGCATACGTTGTAACAGAACGTGATCTAAACGGTGAAAATTACAATACTGCCGTTTCACGCTTAGGTGGAAAAGATGATTTGAATGGTCGTGTGTGGTGGGATAAATAATTACTATATTTTTTTTACTACGTACAAAAAGATATAGTATAACACCACTAAAAACCAAAAGGTGAGAACTCTTGACTGAATTCTCACCTTTTGGTTTTTATACTACAGTGGAATAGTTAGTCATGAGAAATAAAATGCTGTACAGAGCCTAGATTTGCTAACAAAAAGAAACTTCAAAGGGGCACATTTTTTATCATTCTGCACCAATGAATCCACGAAAAGGTAACCCATTATTGCAAAATTTATCAAACGAATCGTAGGGTTGGGTTAATGAAATTTGATAAAAATAGAAGGTTAAGACACAAAAAAGGTTCAGAAGTCCTATTTTTAGGACTTTTCTACCACTTAAAAAATGAATGGAATTCAGTGTAAATAAATAATTTTATCAAATTCATGTAGAAATTAAGATAGTATTTGAACTTTAAGAGACTTTTTACGTCTAAAACTCAGTTAGGTAAACTTCAGTATACAGTTCTACTCTATTAGATAAAAGTTTAATTATTCCAAGATACTACGCTAAATTGAATATGAATTAAATAAAGATATATTCTATTCCCAAAAAGACTAATAGCCAAATTTTATAGTTAAAAAGGGCATTTTTGCAAAAAAACAAGAAAAATCATTGCTTTAGAAAAAATAATTTTCAAGATTTGTTTTTTGAATTTTAAACCTAAACTAAACTTTTTTTCGCATGAAAAGAGAATTACTTCTTTCCATGCTCTTCACCTGTATGGTGTGGGTATCGTATGCCCAATCAAAGGTGACGGGCAAGGTGACTTCTGCCGAAGATGGCTCAGGAATCCCTGGAGCGTCTGTCCAAGTCAAGGGTACTGCAAAAGGTACACAAACGGACGTTGAAGGGAACTACTCCATCGAGGTAGCCTCCAACCAATCTCTCGTATTTAGCTTTGTTGGTATGGAATCTCAAGAGGTACCTGTTGGTAACAAAAATGTTATCAATGTCGTATTATCTTCTGATTCTCGCACACTTTCTGAAGTTGTCGTAACAGCACAAGGTATTGTAAGAGAAAAGAAAGCACTAGGTTATGCGGTAACAACCGTTGATAACAAGCTGATTGCCAACCGTCCGGAGGCTGACGTAAGCCGTATTCTTCAAGGAAAAGCACCAGGGGTAAACATTACTTCTACAGGTGGTATTTCTGGTTCAGGTACAAACATCGTTATCCGTGGATATTCGTCTGCAACTGGTTCTAACCAACCCTTATTCGTTGTAGATGGTGTTCCTTTTAACTCAAACACAAACGCACAGACTGGCTTTACACAAGGTGGTCAGACAACATCAAGCCGTATGTTGGATTTAGATCCAAACAACATTGAGAGCGTTTCTGTATTGAAAGGTCTTTCTGCAACTGTTCTTTACGGTGACCAAGGTCGTAACGGGGTTATCCTTATCACAACAAAAAGTGGTGGTGGAAAAAGAAAGAATGCCGAGGTTAATTTAAGCCAATCGTATTTCCAAAATACAATCGCTTCACTTCCTGACTACCAAAACAATTACGGTGGTGGTTTCCAACAGTTAACGCCTGTATCTTGGTTCTTCAGTAACTGGGGAGCTAACTTCAACGAAGTAACAACGGTAAAACACCCAATCGGTTTGTCTTCAAGAGCCTCTATCAGAGATGCTTTCCCTCAATATGCAATTGACCCAACAAAACCTTGGGGGGCAGGCAGTGCTGCGCAAATCGCGAACGTAGTGGATATTCCAAACGTACCTCAAGCGACAATTGGTGAATCATTCTTCCGCAAAGGAAACGTACACAATACATCACTTCAAATCACTGGTTCTAGTGACCGTTCTGGATACAATGCAAGTTTTGGTTACCAAAACGAAGAAGGTTTTACACCAGGTAACACCTTAGAAAAACTTAACTTCGGTTTAGGTTTGAATTCGTCAATCACGAAAAAACTAAGCATCCGTTCTTCTTTCATGTATGCAACAACAGACATGAAAACTCCTCCTTTGAACGCGGGTTACGGTTCAAACTCTGACGGTGGTATTCCATCAGTATTTGCAAACGTCATGTACACACCTCGTAACGTAGATTTAGCTGGATGGCCGTATGAAAATCCAGTAGATAGAAGCTCCGTTTACTATCGTGGTGGTAATGACATTACTAACCCAATCTGGATTACGAAGTATTACTCGAATACAAGCCGCGTAGGCCGTTTCTTCAACTCAACTTCGTTGAACTACGACATCAGCAATGATTTGTCGATTTCATACCGTCTAGGTTTGGATACTTACACAGAAACACAAGAGACTAAATTGAATAAAGGGGGTACAGGTTCAAACGTAAACGTTGTGAATGGTATGTACAAAAGTACAGCTATCCAAAATACAATCGTGAACCAAGACGTAACCTTGAACTACAACAAGAAATTGAATGACGACTTGAACCTTACTTTATTGGTAGGTGGTAACAGCCGTTATGATTCGTATGAGCAGTTCGGTTTAGCAAGTACTGGCCAATTGGCATTTGGCTTATTCAACCATGCAAACTTTGCTTCTACTTCATCACGTGATCCGTTCTCTGGTGGTAGAATCAACTATGTTGAGGCACAAAGACGTATGGGGGTATATGGTAATGCCGTTGTAGATTATAAAGATTACCTATTCTTGAACGTGTCTGCACGTAACGACTGGACTTCAACAGTAGAAGCAGAAAATCGCCGTATCTTGTATCCAGGTGCAAGTATCTCGTTCATCCCAACTAGTGCATTTGACATTCAATCAAGCACATTGAACAACTTGAAATTACGTTTTGGTGTTGGTTCATCAGCAGGTTTCCCTTCTCCATACAATACACGTAACATTTTGGGTCAAAATACACGTGCTTTTGCCAACGGAGCAGGTTCTATCTTCTCTTCACAAACGATTTCAAACGCATTGGGTAATCCAAACTTGAAGCCTGAACTTCACCAAGAAATTGAGTTCGGGGTAGAGTCAAGCATGTTCAATAATCGTCTTACGTATGACCTTTCTATCTACGAAAAAAATACAAAAGATTTGATTACTAATGCACCAATTGATCCTGCAACTGGATTTACAACCAGCTTTATCAACATCGGTCGTATCCGTACACGTGGGGTTGAATTATCTGTAACTGGAACACCAGTTCGTACAGCTTCAGGCTTTACATGGGAAGTAACAGGTAACTACGGAAACTACCGTTCAATTGTGATGGAACTAGGTGGTGGTCTTGAGCAAGTTGTCGTTGCAGGTTTCACTAACCTTGGTAACTTCGCTATCCCAGGACAGCCATTCAACATCATCAAAGGTTCTGGAATTGCAAGAAATGAAAACGGAGAGAAAATCGTATTACCAAACGGTCAATACAAAGCAACATCTGAGTTAGCTGTTCTTGGTGATCCTAACCCAGCGTTTACTTCTTCGCTAATCAACACCTTCTCTTACAAAGGATTCTCATTATCTTTCATGTGGGAGTATCGTCACAAAGGGGTAATTCTTTCAAACACAGTGAAAGGAGTATTGGCACGTGGTCTTTCAACGGATACAGACCAATTAGACCGTGCACTTACTTTGATTCTTCCTGGTGTACAAGAAGATGGTCGTAAGAATGATGTTCAAGTAACAGCTTCAAACTACTTCTTTGATAACTACTTCTTCACAGACGAAGCGGTTACGTTTGATGGTAGTACAGCTCGTTTGAGAGAAGCATCTTTCAGCTACGCATTACCTAGCAAATTAATTTCTAAGACACCTTTCAAAAAAGCATCGTTGACATTAACTGGATCTAACCTTTGGTTCAGAGCATTGAACATGCCTAAAGGGGTTAATTTTGACACTGACGTATTAAGTCTTGGTGTTGGTAATGGTCTAGGTTTTGACTACCTAACAGGACCAAGTGCAAGAAGACTAGGTGGTACGATTAATCTTACATTCTAAACTATTCTGAAGACAATGAAACGTAAATTATATAGCATACTATTAGCGGCAAGTATGTTCTTTGTAAGCTCCTGTGAATTGGACTTACTGGACAACCCGAATGATGTGACGATTTCAAGTGCAGACCCAAATCTTATCTTGAACCGTGTACAAATCGATGTAGCTGGCTTCTTTAATACAAACAGCATGACAGGACAACGTTTGACACGTATCCTGAACCAAGGTGCTAACACCTACGAAACAGCCTATTTACCTGTAGACTTTAATGGGATTTGGCAAACAGGTTACGCTTCTATCTTAGCAGATATTAAAGCTGTAAAAGAAATCACCGCTCAGAATGGTTTCAGAAGACACGCTGGTATCGCTAAAACATTAGAGGCATACGTACTAATGACATTGGTAGATAATTTCGGAGATATTCCTTATTCTGAAGCTTTAGATCCGAATAACTTTAACCCAAAGGTAGACAATGGAAAAGCAGTATATGATGCAGCTTTGGCTTTGTTAAAATCAGCGAAAGAAGATTTTACGGCTCAGTCTGTAGGTTCACCAAATGACTTTTTCTATGGTGGAAATTATACCAAATGGGTACGTTTAGTTAATACTCTTGAGCTAAAGAACCAATTGAACCGTCGTTTGACAGAAACGGCTGCAGCTACTTCGGCTATTAATGCATTGATTGCTGAAAATAACCTTTTGAAAACAGGGGATGACTTTATCTTCAAATATGGTACATTAAATAATGACCCTGATAGCCGTCATCCTAATTTCAGTGTTCAGTTCCCGAATGGTGGTGGCGACTACCAGTCTAACTACTACATGTGGCACATGACTGAAGCAAAAGGTTTTGAAGACCCACGTACGAAATTCTATTTCTACCGTCAAACGGGTTCAATCACGACGAATGCATCTGAACTTCGTTGTATTGACGAATTCAAGCCAAACCATTACCCACAAGATATGGTATTCTGTTTCCCGAACGATAGAGGTTTCTGGGGTCGTGACCACTTGGATAATCAAGGTATTCCACCAGATGGTTTGAAAAGAACACTTTTCGGTATATACCCAGCAGGATTCTTATTTGACGAAAACAAGCCATCAGGAGCAAGCGCATCAAACCCAGGCGCAGCGGGTGCAGGTATCCAACCTATCATGTTAGCTTCTTATGTTGACTTCATGTTAGCTGAGGCAGTAGAAACATTAGGTGTAGCAGGAGATGCAAAAGCACTATTAGCTTCTGGTATTGATAAATCAATGAGCTTCGTTCGCTCTTGGAGTGTAGGCACATCAGAAGCGGCTAAAATCAATGCTTTTGAGCCATTGGCTACATTCAACACGGTAAAAAGTCGCTATTTGAATGTTATTTCAGGTGAATACGATGCTGCAGCTACAGCAAAAGACAGAATGCGTGTAATTGCTCGTGAGTACTGGTTGGCACTTTATGGCAACGGTGTTGAGGCATATAACCTTTACCGCAGAACAGGTCAACCGGATGGCATGCAACCAGGTCTTAACCCTGTTGTAGGTAAATTCCCTAGATCATTCATCTATCCAGATGCGTACGTCAACAGAAACTCAAACGCAAAACAGAAAGCAGATTTCGGTGTGAAAGTATTCTGGGACAATAATCCTGATGGTTTCATTAACTAATAATAGTGTATTGACATGAAGAAATTTTCAAAATATATCCTTGGCATCGTCCTTCTGTCTATCGTTTCGGCGTGTACAGATTTCGTTGAGCCTGCTATCCCGTACAATAACTTTGAAACGGGTACTTACCTACGTACAATCACTGCGCCTAAGCCGATTGACTTTTTCCAGCTTGATACAGAAAAATTCTCTGTTGAAGTAGAAGCACACGCTCTAAACAACGAGAACAATGTAAAAGAAGTTGAACTTTTCGTAAAACACAGAAGAGGGAATAAGCTTACACCTGAAGTAAAACTTCTTACTGTTCCTGGTACAAGCTTTGCTGTTACGTCAGGTGCTGTTAGACCACGTGCGACTATCTCAACAAACATGACGCAGGTACTGTCTGCACTAGGGTTTACCAAAGCAAGCATTGATGGTGGTGACTTCTTCGAGTTCCGTTTGGTATTGACAACAAACGACGGAAAAGTATTCTCAAACAATAACTTATCTGCAGACGTATCTGGAGGTGCATACTATGCTTCTCCATTCCTATACAGAGTAGCTGTTGTTTGTCCTTCGAACTTAGCAGGAACATACGCTTACGAGACAACCAATATCAAAGCGGGTGCAGGTGGTAATGCAGGTGCTTGTGGACCAGCAATTACTGGCTCAATCACATTGACTGCTACAGCTACTGTAGGATCTTATACCATCTCTGATGCTTCTTTCGGACAATTTGCCTGTGCTTGGGGTGATACTCCTCCAGGTGGTAACGTTCGTTTCAACGATGCATGTGGTAAAATATCAATGAATGGTACGGATAAGTACGGAGACTCTTACTCACTCGAAGTAGTAAGTGTTGAAGGAAATAAATTAACATTCAATTGGAAAAACACATACGGTGATAGCGGTACTACCACGCTTACAAGAGCTGGAGGTAACTGGCCTAACGGAACCCGTTAATTCCATTTAAAAACGATGTTTTGCAAACGAGCACACTTCCAAGTGTGCTCGTTTGTTTTTATACACACTCAATTCTATTCTATATTTTTTGTACTTTTGCACCCTAACTTTTCCATTCCTACATTTTCCACATGCTGACTATTAATAATCTCTCTTTTTACTTCGGTGGCCGTGCTATCTTTGAAGACGCAAATTTGCAGGTAAAACCAAAAGACAAAATTGGATTAATTGGTCTCAACGGAAAAGGGAAGTCGACCCTTCTGAAAATTATCGTAGGCGAATACCAACCCGACGCAGGAAATGTATCCAAAGCCGGTGATTGTACCATAGGATTCCTAAATCAGGACCTTCTCTCCTACCAAACAGATGACTCCATTTTGTCTGTTGCAATGCAGGCATTCGAAAGAGAAATTGAACTCCAACGAAAAATCGAGGAAATTCTTCATCAAATGGATACCAATTACCACGATGACCTCGTCCATGAACTAGGAAAGTACCAATCGGAATTTGACCATCTCAATGGATATTCCATCCAAGCCAAAGCAGAAGAAATTCTCGAAGGGCTCGGTTTTAAAACAGCGGACCTAACAAAACCGCTTCGCCAATTCTCTGGAGGTTGGCGTATGCGCGTGATGCTCGCCAAATTACTACTACAAAAACCCGCGCTCCTTCTCCTAGATGAACCCACTAACCACCTTGATTTGCCGTCTATTCAATGGGTTGAAAAATACATTTCATCCTACGAAAATGCCGTCATCGTGGTTTCTCACGACCGCGCTTTTCTCGATAATGTCTGTACAAGTATTGTGGAAGTCGCCAACGCAAAACTCAATTACTACGCAGGTAATTATTCCTTCTTCGTAGAAGAAAAAGCATTACGTAGCGAAATCCAGAAAAATGCGTTTGAAAATCAACAGGCACAAATCAAACAAACCGAACGTTTCATAGAACGTTTCAAGGCAAAAGCTACCAAAGCACGCCAAGTTCAGTCGCGCGTAAAGGCATTGGACAGAATGGAATTAATCGACGATGTGATTGATGAAACAGCCAAAGTCCACTTCAAATTCAAGTTTGGCCAACAACCTGGCAGAAATGTGTTCTCTCTTGAAAACACTTCCAAAGCATACGGCGAAAAAGTCATCTTGAAAAATACAAATGCAACCATCGAGCGTGGAGACAAAATTGTCCTAATTGGTGCAAACGGAAAAGGGAAATCAACCTTGCTCCGCATTATTTCGGGAGACGAATCTATTCAAGGAGAAAGAAAACTTGGGCATAATGTCCGCTTTTCATTTTATGCCCAACACCAACTAGAATCTCTTCATCTGGAAGAAACACTTCTCGATGAACTCAAATATGCCGATTCAACCAAATCTGAAACAGAATTACGTTCAGTACTCGGCTGTTTCCTTTTTGGAGGGGAAGATGTATTCAAAAAAATAAAAGTATTGTCCGGTGGGGAAAAATCCCGAGTGGCACTTGCCAAAATTCTCATCTCTGAAGCAAATTTCCTCCTGCTTGATGAGCCCACCAACCACCTTGACATGCAGTCGGTCAATATTCTTATCCAAGCACTTGACCAATACGAGGGTACGTATGTCATCGTATCGCACGATAGACACTTCATCAGTCGGGTTTCGAATAAAGTCTGGTATATTGAAGATGAAGAAATCAAACAATATCCGGGTAGTTACGACGAATTTATTGTGTGGATGGAGGACAATGGAAAAACGTTGGATGAACACGCGCCGAGCAAAAAGACCACTCCAAAAACACAACCTGTAGTCGCTGCACCCACTCCCGTCAAACCAAAAAATAACAGCAATACCAAGAAATTAGAAAAAGAAATTGCTCTCCTCGAAGAAGAAATCGAGGCACTTGAACAGAAAAAAACAGCAACGGAAGCCCAATTAGCCCTGCCTGAGGTCTTCGAAAACCTACAGAAACTTCAGGAAGTCAATCAAATCTATGCGGATATTCAAGCAAAATTGGCTGAAAAAAATAATCTTTGGGAAGAAAAAATGATGCAACTCGATGAATAAATCAAACAAACTCATCACCTTTCTCCTGTTATTGGGTAGCTTTTTTTATGCGTCTAAACTTATTGGACAAAGTAAATATGCGTATCCCCCACAAAACCAAATTTTTGACCCAGCCGTTAAAACGGTTTTTCTTTACCCAAACCAACATGCAGCAGACGACCCAACACGAACACAAAAACCAGCGATTATTCGATTAGGAGCGGCAGAACAACTGATTCTTGAATTTGATCATCTCGAAAATAATAGCCCGTCTTATGTAGCAAAAATATATCATTTTAATGCCGACTGGACACAGAGCACGCTCCGTGAAATGGAGTTTCTTCAAGAATACAACGAGTTCCCAATTCAAACATACGAAACGTCTCAAAATACAAAATACGCCTATTCACATCATGAATTTGTCGTACCTACTCCACTCATTTCCGGAAATTATCTGCTCGTCGTTTACGAAGATTATCGACTTCTTAAGCGTGTTCTCAGTAAAAAATTCTACGTATTTGAGCCAATCGTTCAAGTCAATGCCACTGTAAAAACACCTCAAGATGGACAGTTTTGGCGCTCTCACCAACAAATAAATTTCGATGTTTCGTATGCAGGATACAACCAAATGTATTCGCCCAAAGAAGACTTAAAAGTCTATATTCGCCAAAATTACCAAGATGAAAAACGAAAAGGCCCGTATCAACCCAGTGGAAATGACATGGCAAAACAAACCCTTCGTTACCAATATTTTCGAAATGAACATATTTTTCCAGGCGGAAATGAATACCGATTTCTAGATATTCGAAGTACTTATACACGTGGACAAGGAGTGGATTTTATTCAACAAGGAGTCATTGACCAAATTGAAGTAACGCCCATGCGGACACGCAACATGGGTAGATACAGTGACCAGTTTGACTTAAATGGATTTTATTCTATCGAAAATCGGGAAAATCTCAATCCATCTATTGCCTCAGACTATCTAAAAGTTCATTTTACACTCCAAGAACCATCTCTTGCACCCACACAACGTATTGCAATTCGAGGGGCTTTCAACGAATGGGCATTGGATAATGAGATGACATACAATCCGCAAAAAGAACAATACGAAGCGACTATTTTGCTTAAACAAGGCTTGTATGATTACGTCTTGTCTGTCATTGACGATACGAAAACAACACCTCCAGACGACTACCTACTCGAGGGAAATTTTACGGAAACGGAAAACAAATACGAATTTTTCATCTATCACAAACCACCCAATGCACGTAGCGAAAGGCTCATCGGTTATGCGCTTGTCTCCTCACGAAATAGATAACATTATTTCACTAAATTCTTCCATTCATTGATTTTCAACAACGCTTCAATAGGTGATAATGTATTGATATCTACGTCTTTCACTGCCTTTTTTAACACTTCTGCTTGGGGGTCAGCGGCATCAAAAATATTGAGTTGGAAATTATTTTTGGGCGCATCACGCAAACGTTCTTTGTGCATATCCCGGCGAGGGTCATCTTCCAAATGTTGTAAAATAGCCCCAGCTCTTTGCACGACCAAATGCGGCATACCTGCCAATTGAGCCACATGAATACCAAAACTATGCTCGCTCCCCCCAGCTACCAATTTCCGTAAAAAGACAATTTTCCCCTGTAATTCTTTTACAGAAACATTGTAATTTTTGATTCGACTGAAATCATCAGCCAACTGATTTAATTCGTGGTAATGCGTTGCAAACAATGTCCAAGGTCTAAATTTAGGGTGATTATGCAAAAACTCAGCGATACTCCAAGCAATACTTACACCGTCATACGTACTTGTTCCTCGACCGATTTCATCCATAATAACTAAGCTACGGTCACTCAAATTATTCAAGATAGAAGCAGTTTCCGTCATTTCAACCATGAATGTGCTTTCTCCGCGTGATAGATTATCACTCGCCCCAACACGCGTAAAGATTTTATCTACAAGTCCAATTTCAGCACAATCAGCTGGAACGAAACAACCAATTTGAGCCATCAAAACAAGTAGCGCAGTTTGCCGTAGTAAAGCAGATTTTCCTGCCATATTCGGCCCTGTGATGATGATAATTTGTTGGGTTTCGTCGTCCAAAAATAAATCATTTGGGATATACTCTTCCCCTAAAGGCAATTGCTGCTCAATCACAGGATGACGCCCTTTTTCGATTTTTAAAATACGCCCTTCAGTAACTAAAGGTTTACGGTATTTATACTTAATAGAGACACGCGCAAAGGAAGTAAGCGCGTCCAAAACAGCAATAATTTGTGCATTCTGTTGAATCTGACTGACAAAATCTTGGGCAAATAAAACCAACGCACTGAAAATCCGGAACTCAATTTCGGCAATCTTAGACTCTGCTGTAAGGATTTTCTCCTCGTAAATTTTCAATTCCTCTGTAATATACCTTTCTGCGTTCACCAAAGTTTGCTTCCGAATCCACTCCGCAGGCACTTTGTCTTTGTGCGCATTCGACACCTCCAAGTAATAACCAAATACTTTATTATAAGCTATTTTTAATGACGGGATTTGCGTTCTTGCGGCCTCTCGTTGTTGAAGTTCCAATAAATAATCTTTTCCAGAAAAAGCAATTTTATGCAGCTCATCAAGCTGTTCGTCCACACCTGATTTTATCATTTGCCCCTGATTACTCAACATCGGGGCATCTTCTCGTATTTCTTTTTCTATCTTATCAACCAAAAACTGGCAAGAAACCAAACCATTCAAATATTTCTGAACAGACGCACCCGGAAAACCCACTAAAAGCGACTGCAACGCAGGAATTTGAACCAATGCTTTCTTCAATTGAACCAATTCTCTGGGAGTAATCCGACCTACAGCCAACTTAGAAATCAATCGTTCAAGATCACCAATGGGCTTTAATTGTTGAACCAACCCTTCCAATAAATCGTGCTCATTGGTTAATAACTCCACAAAAGACAACCGTTCTTGAATCGGAACAAGCTCTTTCAAAGGTAAAACTACCCATTTTCTCAACAAACGCGCGCCCATCGGTGTAACCGTTTGATCTAAAATATCAATCAAAGGAACGCCACCGTCTTGTTGACTCGAAACCAATTCCAAATTACGAATGGTAAATCGATCCAACCAAACGTACTTTTCTTCGTCCATCCGTGTGATAGAAGCAATGTGACGGACGTGTTTGTGTTCTGTATCCGACAAATATTGAAGAATAACTCCGGCCGCAACGATGCCCGCTGGCAGATCTTCGATACCGAATCCTTTCAGTGAGTTGGTTTTGAAGTGGCTTGTGAGAAGAGGATATGTAAAATCAAAAGTATATGCCCAATCTTCAAAAGTATAGGTATTGAATTTATCACCAAAGAGCTGTAAAAAAGTAGTTCTGTATTTTTTACAGTAGAGAATTTCGGAGGGCGCAAACCCTTGAATTAATTTATCCACGTACGCATAAGAACCCTGTGCGACGAGAAATTCGCCCGTAGAAATATCCAAAAAAGAGACGCCTAATGTGTGTGCATCAGCAAAATGGATGGAAGCAAGGTAATTATTTTGCTTAGTTTCCAGTACGTGGTCATTGAAAGAAACACCTGGAGTCACTAATTCCGTTACACCACGTCGAACAATTCCTTTGGCCTGCGACGGGTCTTCCAATTGGTCACAAATCGCGACGCGTTCGCCAGCACGGACGAGCTTGGGCAAGTAGGTATCTAGGGAGTGATGCGGAAAACCAGCGAGTTCTTCATTAGCGCCCCCGTTGTTTCGTTTCGTTAAAACAATACCTAAAATACGCGAAGCCCGAATGGCGTCTTCCCCAAAGGTTTCGTAAAAATCACCAACCCGAAAAAGCAAAAGTGCACCCGGATATTTGGCTTTAATTTGGTTATATTGTTTGGTTAATGGAGTTTCCTTGACGACTTGTTTTGCCACAAATTATATCTTTTTGAATGAAACAGAATATCAAAAGTAACGAACATCTCCTGCAATCCCAACTCATCTGTACAAGTACGCGACCTCCCTCGTGAGCTGTTTTGCAAGATTCAGCGTTCGCTCGGGCCGCGCATCTGTAATGAACACTTGGCCAAAATGTGGATGATTGATATGTTCCAACAAACGTGCGATGCGATGGTCATCTAGTTTATCAAAAATATCGTCCAAAAGTAGAAGCGGTTTTCGGCCTGTATGCGACTCGAGAAGTTCATATTGAGCCAATCGTAAGGCCATGACAAACGATTTTTTTTGTCCTTGCGAACCAAATTTTTTGGTAGGATGTCCATCCAAAGTAAACAAAAAATCATCTTTATGACAACCAAGTAATGTACGCTGGGCGTGTAAATCGGCGGACTGATTTGCCAGAAATTCATCCATAAAATCCTGTGATTGCCAGGAAGAAACATACGAAATCCCCGCTATTTCTTTCCCTTCGCTCAGCGACTGATAATGCCCTAAAAAGCGTGGGAGAAACTCCGCTAGAAAAGACGTACGTGCGTCAAAAATTTGCTTTCCTAATGCCAAAAGAGGTTCATTATACGCCATTAATAGATCTTTATCGAGGTATTTACGCTCTGCAAATTGTTTCAATAATTTATTTCGTTGATCTAAAACCCGATTATATTGTTGGTAAATCAATAAAAAAGCATGCGATGCTTGTGAGAGAATCCCGTCAAAAAATTTTCGTCGGATATCACTTGCTTCGCGAATAATATCCGTGTCATCGGGTGAGATAAGAACCAAAGGATATTTTCCAATATGTTCTATGAGTCGTTCGTACGGCACTTTGTCGTGGGTAAAAACTTTTTTTTGCCCATGAAAAACCGAGCAAGTAATTTGTTCTGAGGAAGATTCATTAGAGAAAATACCTTCCAAAAAAAAGCCATTTTGACCGTGGCAGATATTGAGCATATCCGGAGAGGAACTCACTGTTTTAGTCAGAGCCAATAAATAGATGGCTTCCAATAGATTGGTTTTACCACTACCATTTGCCCCTAAAATACAGTTGACATGGGGTGAAAACGCAAAGTTTGCTTCCGCGTAGTTTCTAAAATTTGAAAGATATAGTTTTTCTAAATACATTTGTCTTGCCTTAATGGTCTTATTCTTGTGTACGACCCACATTAACCCAACAGATAAATAAAACCCTTAGTTGCCGAAGTACACAGGAAAGAGTCTGTCGCGGAACACGTTTTTCAAGGTATTTTTTAGGTAAAAGTCCTACGAAAAGCGTATTTTTGTGACCAAATTTAGAAATGATTCCGTTAACTAAGCCTTAAATAGCCTAAAATTATGGCAACAAAAAAGAAAGAAGCACTCAAAACGCGGTACTCGAAAGAGCAGTACTTGTATTGGTATGACTCGATGCAGTTGCAGCGTAAGTTTGAAGAAAAAGCTGGTCAATTGTATGGACAGCAGAAAATTCGTGGTTTTTGCCACTTGTATATCGGGCAGGAAGCTTGTTCGTCAGGTGCTGTATCCGCTTTGCAAAAAGATGACAAATACATCACGGCGTATCGTGACCACGGCCATCCGTTGGCGTTGGGTACAGACCCAGGCCGCATCATGGCGGAGCTATACGGTAAAGTGACCGGAACAACGAAAGGAAAAGGTGGTTCCATGCACATTTTTGACAAAGACGTCAACTTTATCGGTGGACATGGTATTGTAGGTGCGCAAATCCCAATGGGTGCAGGTATTGGTTTTGCTGAAAAATACAAAGGGACGAAGAATCTTTGTATCTGTTATATGGGTGATGGAGCTGTGCGCCAAGGTGCACTTCACGAAGCATTTAACATGGCAATGACTTGGAAAATTCCTGTCATTTTTGTGGTAGAAAATAACGGATATGCCATGGGAACATCGGTAAGCCGTACATCCAATGTACGCGAACTTTACACCCTTGCTGAAGCATACGATATGCCCTCTGAACCAGTAGATGCGATGGATGTCGAGATGGTTCATGAAGCTGTTGAAAGAGCTGCTGAACGCGCAAGAGCTGGCGAAGGCCCTACTTTCTTGGAGTTTAAGACTTACAGATACAGAGGACACTCTATGTCTGACCCACAAAAGTACCGTACAAAAGAAGAGGTAGCTGAGTGGAAAGACAGAGATCCTATCGAACTTATCAAATATAGAATTTTAGAAAACGGAATTGCTACAGAAGAAGAACTTGCCGCTATCGATGAGCGAATCAAAGCACAAGTGGCTGATGCTGTTAAATTTGCCGAAGAATCCCCATGGCCAAAACCAGAGGAAGCATTTGAGGACATCTATGTGCAAACAGACTATCCTTTCTTAAGAGAATAGAAAAAAGCCTGAGAAATCAGGCTTTTTTTACTATCTATTTGACTGAATTACAGATATATTAGACAAATTTTAAAGCAACTTGCAAAAACTTATGAATCAATTTCATAACTTTGCACTCCGAAAAATTTTTGTAAAAAACATGGCAGAAAAAGAAAAGTCAGGCGTAGAAATCATTGAAAGCGCAGAAGCTCTCCAAAAAGAGTTCAATAAAGCAGAAGGTTTCTTAAAAAATAATCAAAAAGTCCTCCTCATTGCTGGAGTAGCTATCATTGCAGCTGTAGCAGGTTTTTTTGGCTACAATTACTACAATGACAGCCAAAACGAGGCAGCGCAAGTTGCTATGTACGACGCTGTCTATGCATTTGAAGCCGACTCTTTGAACCAAGCACTCAACGGAACAGGAGGAAACGAGGGTCTTTTGTCTATTGCAGAGAATTATGCTGGTACAAAAGCAGGTAAATTAGCTAATTTCTATGTAGGTCTTATCTACATGAAACAAGCAAAATACGACGAAGCAATTGTTGCTTTCGAGAAATTCTCTTCCGATGATGCAATTCTTCAATCCAAGGCGTACGCTTTGATTGGCGACGCAAACGTTGAAAAGAAAAACTTGGAACAAGCCATCACTTTTTATCAAAAAGCAGCTTCGCACAAGCCAAATAAATTCTTTACACCCGTTTATTTATCCAAATTAGCGGCTGTTTATACAGAGTCAAAGAAAATCAACGAAGCAATCGATACATACAAAACGATTATCGAAGAGTATGCTACTTCTACAGAAGCAGTAAACGCGAAAAAATATAAGGCGAGACTCGAAGCAACAATCGGCGAGTAACCCACCTTATTCGACATATTTGGAGGGACAAGCCGAACCGGTTTGTCCCTTTTTTATTGATTCATCTTTCTATCAAATTCATATTCACATGAGTTCAGCAGATAAAAATTTAAGTGTCTTTGGCACACAAAATCTCCCCAATGTATCTCAGAAGAAATTTGCGCTCATCGTCGCAGAATGGAACGAAGAAGTAACCGAAGCCCTTTATGAAGGAGCTTATCAAACGTTACTTACCTACGGAGTTGCACCAGAAAATATTCTTCGCCTCAACGTTCCAGGTAGCTTTGAGTTAAGTTTTGGTGCGCAATTAGCTGCACAAAGACCTGATATTGACGCCGTTATTGCCATTGGTTGCGTTATCCAAGGCGAAACAAAACACAATGATTACATCAATCATGCCGTTGCACAAGGATTGACGAACGTCAGCTTAAAATACAATAAACCCGTTATTTTTGGTGTATTAACACCAAATACACAACAACAAGCACTTGACCGCGCGGGTGGTATTCACGGAAATAAAGGCGATGAAGCTGCCATTACAGCCATCAAAATGCTCGGATTTTAACCTAATTTTTCATTTAATCCATTAATCAACTCATACGACATGCAAGTTTGGAAGTTTGGAGGTACCTCTGTCGGAAAACCAGAAAGAATGAAGTCTATTCGCTCTCTTGTCTTGGCTGACACAGAGAAAAAAATCGTGGTACTCTCTGCTTTATCTGGTACAACCAATAGTTTATTAGAAATCGGTGCATTTTTCACTGCCAATGAAGATGCGAACGCCAATGAGAAAATAGATGCATTGCAAAACCATTACGATGCATTTATCCGTGAACTTTTCGAGACTACAGAAGGACTCAAAAAAGGACAAGAAATCATTGAAAATGAATTTCAATTTATTCGCTCTTTAGGGACGATAAAACCCTTCACACTCAAACAAGACAAAGAACTTGTGGCGGAGGGAGAATTACTTTCTACCCAACTTTTTGCTGCCTATTTACAAGAAAAAGGAGATGCAGCGGTTCTACTTCCTGCCCTCGACTTTATGCGCATTGACGCAGATAATGAACCTGATTTCCAGGCAATTAAAACAAACATTGCCTCTCTTTTAGCTCCTCAACAAGACAAACAAATCATTGTTACACAAGGATTCATTTGTAGAAATCCTCGCAATGAAATAGATAACCTAAAACGAGGAGGTTCAGATTACACGGCGTCGCTTATTGGCGGAGCAGTAGAAGCCGAAGAAATTCAGATTTGGACAGATATTGACGGGATGCACAACAACGACCCACGCATTGTTAAAAGAACTTTTCCAGTACGTGAACTGACGTTTGAGGAAGCAGCAGAACTCGCATATTTTGGTGCAAAAATTTTACATCCAAGTACCATTACACCCGCGAAAATGGCAGGCGTACCTGTTCGATTAAAAAATACGATGGATCCGTCAGCGCCAGGGACATTGATTACCGCCAACCAAACAACGTCCGCAGAAATCAAGGCGATTGCCGCCAAAGATGGTATCACAGCCATTTACATTCATTCGACTCGTATGCTGAATGCCTTTGGGTTCCTCCGGAAAGTATTTGAAATCTTCGAAAAATTCAAAACGCCGGTAGATATGATTACGACCTCTGAGGTCTCTGTTGCCGTTACGATTGATAACTCCGACAACCTAGAGCAAATCATGGAGGCGTTGAGCCAAATTGCAGATTTGGAGGAAAACGATAAAAATCAATCCATCATTTGCATTGTCGGTAATTTTATGGCAGACAAAGCGGGTATTGCTATCAAAGTTTTGGAGGCATTGAAAGAAATTCCGATTCGCATGATTTCCTATGGTGCATCAGAGCATAATATTTCTATCTTGGTTGATACAAAAGATAAAAATACAGCTCTTGAAGCCCTAAACGAGGGACTTTTTACTTTTGAACAAAAATAAGCATGTTACAGCTACCATTCATACGCGAAAACAGAGAACGTACCATCCAGGGATTGGAAAAAAAGTACGTAAAAGATGCGGCAACTTTGGTTGACACGCTTTTGAATACAGACCAACAACGCAGAGATACCCAGGCACAATTGGACCAACTTCTCGCGCAAGCCAATTCGCTTGCCAAAGAAATTGGAGGTTTGATGAAAGCAGGTAAAAAAGAAGAAGCAGAAGCGGCAAAATCGCAAACGGCGGCTATCAAAGTGCAAACCAAAGAATTGGAAGACCAATTACGCCAACTGGAGGAGTCGCTTCAAGCACAGCTTGTTCTTTTACCGAATCTGCCGCACGAAAGTGTCCCGAAAGGTCGCACAGCAGAGGAAAACGAGACCACATTTACCGCTGGTGAAATGCCTGCCCTTGGTGCGGATGCGCTACCGCATTGGGAACTTATCAAAAAATACGACATCATTGATTTTGATTTAGGGAATAAAATTACAGGTGCGGGTTTTCCTGTTTACAAAAAGAAAGGAGCGAAAATCCAACGCGCACTCATTCATTTTTTCCTAGACGAAGCCGAAAAAGCAGGATACAACGAGATTCAACCACCGATTCTCATCAATGCTGCGTCGGGTTTTGGTACCGGACAATTACCGGACAAAGAAGGACAAATGTATCATGCCACCGCCGATGATTTATACCTCATCCCGACGGCTGAAGTGCCTATCACCAATATTTACAGAGATGTGATTGTGCAAGAAAGCGAACTTCCTATCAAACATGCGGGCTATACGCCTTGCTTTCGCCGGGAAGCTGGTTCTTGGGGTGCGCATGTTCGGGGGCTCAACCGTTTGCATCAATTTGATAAAGTGGAAATCGTGCAGATTACCAAAGCAGAAGATTCTTACCAAGCGTTGGAAGAAATGGTTCAGCATGTGCAATCCCTTTTGGAAAAATTGGAGCTTCCTTACCGAATCTTACGCCTTTGCAGCGGAGACATGAGTTTCACCTCCGCGCTTACTTATGACTTCGAAGTGTATTCAGCTGCGCAAGAACGTTGGTTAGAATGTAGCTCGGTTTCAAATTTTGAGACGTACCAGGCAAATAGACTGAAGCTGCGCGCCAAGATAGATGGTAAAACACAAATATTGCATACGTTGAATGGCTCGGCACTTGCTTTGCCGCGTATTTTGGCTGCTATTTTGGAAAACAACCAAACGCCCGATGGTATTCGAGTGCCCAAAGTACTGCAACCGTTCTGCGGTTTTGAGGTAATTAATTAATGGTTCTTTCGTAATTTTTGCGATGCCCCCAAACAGTCAGAGATGATTTGGGGGCATTTTTTATGAATGGAAAAGTAGATAAGACCTACGGCTGAATCTTTTGTACACTACCTACTTTTGATAAAAATGAACCAAAAAATACTGTTTTTCTGATTTAGATGAACTCTATCCACTTACTCTATAGAAAGTAAAGTATTATAAGTGCCTTTTTTTGAACTCATTACAAAAAACAGAAATGAAAGTGAGAAGACACTTACTCGAAAAGAAAACAAATGAAAGGTGATAGACAATACGAGCTAAAATGAAACCAATGATTTACACGTTTGACGTTCAAGACGACTAAATAAATTACCTTTGGCGCGAAAAAAAATAGATACTTTTGCTTACATTTGAAACAGGTGAACGATGGAACCCTGAAAACTAGCCATTTACATCCTAGCAAGGTTTTCAAAACTGAAACCGTACATGCGTTCCGGGTAATAGGTAATTAAAATGCAAAAGTATGAAAACATCTTTTTTGAATTTACTTAGCTCTAGTATGCCATTAGCCAATGAAATATGGGAAGAAATAGAACAAATAACGGACGTTCATTTATTGTCTAAAGGAACGTTATTTCTAACGAAGGGAAGAGTACAGGCTTAGGAGTAGAAAATCACGAATACCTTCAACGAGATAAAACCATCTGACAGATACAATATAAATAAGTCTTTCATTTAATACATCTTTCTGAATAGTTTTGAACACGAAACCTCACTTTTAGGAAAATCAATACTATTTTTCTAAATTTAATGAAATGATATTCGAAAATTACATCAAATTCGCACATACTATCATTCCCTCTTTTCAATAAGTCGTTTTCAAAGACTGGAAAATAGATGCGTTAAAGTGACAAGTAGCGGAGCTCATTCGTTTGCTTTTTTTCATTTAATTCCTCCAAATCTATGCAAAAAATATTCCTTTGGTTTACAATTTTAGTTACTGGTTTCTCCCTATTTTCTTGTAAAATACATCAAAAGCCACACAATGAATGGACAAAAAGCATACAAGCACATTTGGATGCCTCTCCTATTTTCCAACAAACTTACACTGCTTTTGTACTCATTGACCCAAACACGGGCGATACACTTTTTGCTAAAAATGCAGATAAATATTTCACCCCCGCTTCCAATACAAAATTATTTACGCTCTACGCCGCTTTGCAGTCGCTCGGTGAAACAGCGCCCTCCCTTCGTTTCGTCGAGAAGCCAGATTCTCTGCTATTTTGGGGAACAGCAGACCCTTCTTTTTTACATCCAGATTTTGGAAACACCGCAACTCTTCAATTTTTAAACTCATTTCCAGAGAAAAAGCTCGTTTTTTCTACTTCAAATTTTTCAAATTCCTCTCTTGGAAATGGCTGGTCTTGGGATGATTACAACGACGATTACCAAGCAGAAATTAGTCCATTGCCCATGTATGGAAATATCGTCCGATTCCAAATAAAAGATACCACGGGCGCAAGCTTGAACCCTCCTTTATTTCAGAACTCGTTTTTTCAGAGCAATCAAGGGCAGTTTATTCAAAGAGAATTAGAAGACAACCAATTTGCTGTTCCTTCTGTCATCCTGACAAAAGAAAAATACCTCCAAGATATTCCATTTAAAACGTCGCCCTCGCTGACACAACAATTTTTGATGGATACGTTACAACGATTCGTACATCTTGACAATTTACCGCTACCCGACTCAGCAACAACACTTTATACAATTCCTTTGGATACACTTTACAAGCGAATGATGCAGATTAGTGATAACATGGTCGCGGAACATCTGCTTTTACTCTGTGCTACACCACATAAATTACCTTTGCAAACTGCGAAGATCATTCAATTTATTCAAGAAAAATACCTCACAGACTTACCCGACAAACCCAAATGGGTCGATGGTTCGGGACTTTCAAGATACAATTTGATGACGCCACGCTCAATAACAACACTTTTAGACAAAATGTGGAGGAGCTATCCACAAGAAAAACTCTTTTCTTATCTAGCTGCTGGAGGCGGGATTGGGACTTTGAGTTCGCTGTATGCTGGAAATAAAAAACCGTATATTTTTGCCAAAAGTGGATCTATGAGTGGCGTATATAACCAAAGCGGTTATCTTGTCACACAATCCGGTAAAGTACTTATATTTAGTGCAATGAATAATAACTTTACACTTCCTGTCAAGACAGTTCGTCAGGAAGTAGGTAAATTAATGGACTGGATTTATACCCAAATTCCCTAAATGAATACGTGTTAATTTGTACTCCACTATCAAAATCTACAACCCATGCTCTTACTGATTTATTTATTCCTTTCGATTGTATTTATTGTATATGCAACGTCTAAATGGAAAATCCATCCCTTTTTGGTGCTCTTGATGGCTTCCTTCTTTTTTGGATTTCTCGCGAATTTACCAAGCGACAAACTTTTAAAAGCCATTCAAACAGGTTTTGGAGACACGTTAGGAAATATCGGGCTTATCATAATTATGGGTATTTTGATTGGTACCTATCTCGAAAAGACCGGAGCGGCACTTCAACTTGCCCAATTGGTTTTTCGGATAATTGGCGCCAAAAGACTGCTTCCAAGCATGGCAACGATTGGATTTATCATCTCGATTCCTGTTTTTGTTGATGCTGGTTTCGTGCTTATGAACAGTCTCAATAAACTCTTAACAAAACGAGCAGGTTTATCTATTTCTTCAACTGCTGTTGCACTTGGCATGGGGCTAATGGCTTCGCACACCATGGTTCCACCGACTCCAGGGCCCGTTGCTGCGACTACTATTTTGGGAGCAAATATTGGCTTGGTTTTGTTTTGGGGAATTGTTATTGGCCTAATTTCTCTCGTACCTATTGTATTATTTAGTCAATGGATTGGTAAACGCGTTCTTGTAATTCCCCCCTCTGAAACCGAAGAAGTAGAGACAAATACCACTACGTACCCCTCAAAAATCCTCTCTGTTTTACCGATTGCCCTCCCTATTTGCCTCATTGTAGGAAAATCCATGAGCCAATTACCTCAATCCAACATCCCGACAAACTTACAACCTATTTTATTCTTTTTGGGAACGCCTGTCATCGCGTTAAGCATTGGTTTTATCCTTTCTCTTTTCCTACTAACTCCTTCCACAGCACAAAAAGCCAAAAAAGAAAACTGGATTGGCCAAGCCTTGAGCGGTACATCGGATATATTACTCATTACAGGAGCTGGGGGAATTTTCGGAAAAGTATTGCAAGAATCTGGGCTCGGAGATTCCATCGGGCAAATCATGGAAAACTGGCCTTTGGGTATTTGGCTTCCTTTCTTATTGGCAACGACTATTAAAACGGCTCAGGGGTCTTCGACCATTGCCATGATTACAACAGCATCTATCGTTGCTCCACTTATGCCTTCCTTGGGCTTACATTCAGATACTGCTACTGCCTTGACAGTCGTGGCCATCGGAGCAGGCTCTGTTATGATTTCGCATGTAAACGATAGCTACTTTTGGGTTGTAACCAAACTAACAGGACTTTCTGTGGCTGAAGGCTATAAAACACATAGTTTGGGCTCCATTGTCCTAGGTCTTTCAGCTATGCTTTTGTGTGTATTTTTCTTGGCAATTTTTTCATCAACGATTCATTAATCCAACGACCACGATTAAAATCGGGGGCTAGTTTGAAACCATTCACCCATGGTTAAAACCATCAACCTCCAATTGAAACTAGGAGCTGTGAGTAAAGAGAAGTATTAAATTAATACTATTTTAGCTGCAAATATTTTAATTTAACTACTTGTTTATGAGCCAATTAATGTAATTATTTATCATTTTCGTAGGCGTTATTTTAATTTTACACCTACTTATAATACATAATTTTATGATTGGGCATGATGACGAAACATGTTCATGGAATTTTGATTATCAAAAACGCAGAGACGCGATACAACAAAATGTGGAGACGCGGTACAATAAAAATGTGGAGACGCGATTAATCGCGTCTCTACATTAATTTAATACTTGTTTCAATGCATCTAAAAATATGTCTGCCTCTTCTTTTTTTAATGCTAAACTAGGTAACAAACGTAGGGTATGTTTACCTGCAACACCTGTAAATAAATGGTGTTCGTGGAGTAATTTTGAACGGATAGGTCCCACTTCTTCCTCAAATTCAATCCCAATCATGAGACCTTGTCCACGCACTTCCCGAATCCCTTTGGAAAATCCACGAAGTTCCTGCATCCAATAATTCCCTAGTTGAGCGGCATTTTCTATTAATTTTTCTTCTTGAATCACATCCAAAACAGCACCCGCAGCCACACTTGCTAAATGATTTCCTCCGAAAGTCGTACCTAATAAACCATGTTTTGCCTGAAATTTAGGTGAAATCAATACACCACCAATCGGAAATCCATTCCCCATTCCTTTGGCAGTCGTCACCAAATCAGGAAGAATCGTTGTGTGCTGAAACGTAAAAAATTCACCCGAACGACCATAGCCACACTGCACACTGTCATGAATAAACACAGCTCCCGTTTCATCGCATTTTGTCCGGATAGCCCGCATAAATTCTTCTGTTGCTACGTGAATACCACCAACTCCTTGGATTCCCTCCATAATAACCGCACACGTATCCATATCAATAGCAGCCAAAACAGCTTCTACATCATTGAACGGTACAAATTGAACGTGACTATCAAAATTAATCGGAGCTTTAATGGACGGATTGTCCGTTGCAGCTACCGCCGCCGATGTCCTGCCATGAAACGCCTTTGTAAATGCGATAATTTTCGTTCTTCCCGTATGAAAAGAAGCCAGTTTCAATGCATTTTCATTTGCCTCTGCCCCTGAATTAACCAAAAATAACTGGTAATCTCTCAAACCAGATACCTCTCCTAGCTTTTCTGCCAGACGTTCCTGACTGCTAATCTTGACGGAATTTGAATAAAAACCAATATTTCGGAGCTGTTCTGTGATTCTTTCTACATACAAAGGATGCGAATGCCCAATGGAAATCACCGCATGTCCTCCATATAAATCTATGTATTTCTGCCCTTTGCTATCCCACAATATACTTCCTTGTGCCCGAACTGGTTCAATATCGTAAAGTGGATATACATCAAATAATTGCATAGTTAACGAATAAATTGTGTGAAAAATTAAAAACCAATTGTTTTCAGACGCAAACCAGTGGTTTCATCTAAACCAAAAATTAAATTCATATTTTGAACTGCTTGTCCCGAAGCCCCTTTCGTAAGGTTATCTATGATACTCGTAATCAAAAGTTGATTTCCATGCTTTTGTAGTTGGATTATACATTTATTTGTATTCACAACTTGCTTTAAATCAATATCTTCTGTGACAACATGCGTAAATGGGTGTGAGGCATAGTACGTAGAGTAAAGTTGTACTGCTTCGTCCAATGACCCTTCATACGGTGTATATACATTTGCCATAATTCCGCGCGTGAAGTTTCCTCGGTAAGGAATAAAATGCACGCTGTGGTCAAAATCAGGCTGTAAGGCAGTAATACTTTGTCCGATTTCAGCCAAATGTTGATGTGTGAATGCCTTGTAAATAGAGATATTATTATTTCTCCAACTAAAGTGCGTTGAGGCACTCAGCGCTTGCCCAGCACCCGTTGACCCTGTAATTGCGCTCACATGAACGTCTGATTTCAAGACTTTAGCCGCAGCCAAAGGCAATACAGCCAGCTCAATACTTGTCGCAAAACAACCTGGATTTGCGATGCGACTCGCCTGCCGGATTGTTTCTCGCTGAAGTTCAGGAAGACCATAAACAAAACCATTGGACTGATTCCGGAAATCTGTACTTAAATCAATGATTTTTATGTCTGAAGGAATGGTTTCCGTTGCTAAAAATTGCTCAGACTGCCCATGACCTGAACACAGAAATAGTACATCTACGTCCTCCCATTCTTTTCCAGAGAGAAGTGCCGCAGCAA
>CAYNRA010000020.1:0-37193 GCA_964399465.1 uncultured Cytophagales bacterium | reverse complement strand
CAACCCGCCTGGACGCTTGTTGGTGCCGGTGAATTTGATATCAATGACACAGAAAAAGACGAAGCGGATTTTATCCCCAAAGGAGCAACCTGGATTCAAGATGCAGTCGCGACCTTTCAACCTGAAAACAACCAAGTGACCTGCACGAGCGGAATCGTCTATACGTACGATTCCATGATTGTCGCACCAGGTATTCAATTGGATTGGGATAAAATAAAAGGATTCAAGGAAACCCTTGGTAAAAACGAAGTTTCGTGTAATTATTCCTTCGAAATGGCGCCTTATACGTGGGAGTTAATCAAAAATTTTGAAGGAGGAACTGCCGTTTTTACAAATCCATCAACGCCTGTGAAATGCGGAGGCGCACCGCATAAAATCATGTACTTAGCCTGTGATTATTGGCGTAAAAAAGGGATTTTAGATAAATGTGACGTGCACTATATCTCTGGCGTTGGCGCCATATTCGCAGTAAAAGAATATGCTTCTACACTAACGGAGGTCGTGAAAAATAATCATATTCAACCGCACTTTTTAGCCAATACCGTTGAAATTGACGGAGTCAATAAAACAGTGTATTACGAACAGAAAAACGAAGCAGGAGAAACGGTTCGCAAAGAAATTAAATTTGACTTATGTCATGCCGTACCTCCACAATCTGCACCAAATTTCATCAAAAAAAGTCCATTGGCAGATGAAAAAAATGCTTTTGGATACATCGAAATTGATAAACACTCCATGCAGCATACGCGGTTCCCGAATGTCTTCGCTTGCGGTGATGCAACCAACGCACCATGCAGCAAAACAGGCGCGGCAATCCGGAAACAAGTGCCGGTAGTTATTACAAATCTACTCGCTTTTCTCGCCAACAAAAAGGCAACCGCCTCGTACGACGGTTACAGCGCCTGCCCAATTCCTACGCAATACGGCAAATTGATGCTCGCTGAATTTGACTATTCCAATACACCGAAAATGACGTTCCCGTTTGATCAAACCAAACCGCGCTGGACAATGTGGGTGCTTAAAAGATATATCTTACCTTGGCTTTACTGGAATAAAATCCTGAAAGGTACAGCCTAATCATTTTCCTTGATTTTTTATCCATTAACTGCTACCCATCTCGTTTGGGAAAGCAGTTTTTTTGTTTTAATGTATTGCTAACTAGGAAAATCATTACTTTTCTGATAAAGCATTTTTTTCGTAATAATCATGAATCAGAAGGATTAGATAACCAAATAAAACTGCGCCGATAATCAAAGCATTGTTCATAATACCGTCAACGGAAAAAGAAATTTTTAAGAGAATTGTAGAAATAACAAATCCTGAATTTCGAATGATTTTGTGAAATTCATCCGAGTAAAAAAGAGAAGAAAGCAATAGGAAAACATCCACAATAATCAAGATAGTGAAGAAATCATCAAAGAAAACCTTATTGATATTGGTAAAGACAATCACCCCGTTTTGATAATTCCGAACGAACTCGGAAGTCCAGTCAAGCAAGGTGAACGTGGCGAGTAAAAGTAAAATAGGAACAAGCAAGGTAGCAATGACTTGTTTTAAACGGATGAACGTACTCATTTTTAACCTGTTTTCAGCGTCTTCGGTCAAAAGGCGCGTGGTTTTTCTCTTTTTGTTATTCATATAAATCAACAGAATGAGGAAAAACAAAATAAGTGCCGTCACGACATCGTACGTAAACTGTAAATCATACCGATTTTGAAACCAATTGGAGGTTAATTCTAAATGAGAAATATCTTTGAAAATACGGCGCACAACGATAAGCGTAATGATTTCATATTGCTTTCCAATGTAGATGGTAATCGATTTTGGCAGGAAAAAGATAAGCAAATAGACCTCATAGACAAGAATAAATGAAAAAGGAGTGTAAATAGCTGCAATAGGACTTTTGAAAAACTTAGAGTCGATTTCCAATACATGCAAATTGACAAGTGTGATGAGTAAAAGGTGTAGTGCATAACTTATCAAAGCAATACTAAGCATGACTTTCTCACTTTTCTCCTTCGTTTGAGAGGATAACAGTCGACGAAATAGAAGCTCAACAGATGACGTACGATTCATTGGAATTTTTTTGAGTATAGAAAGAATGGGATGTTTGTATGAAATTATCCCGAATGAAATTCTAATTATTTCATTTTCAATTAAATACGTAAACTTGTAGTAGAACTATTTGGTTTTTTTTGATGAAGAATAAGACAAAAAAAGAGGCGGAACCCTTTGATAAATACATAAAAACGATTGAAAAAAGAAAGTAAAAACTGCTTGAAAATGAATACGGACAGATTTTAGCATTGATAAGTACCCAATTAAATGTGATTTATTGGGTAACAAGATGCAGGATAAAGGGATAGATGTTTGTAATTTGGTGTTTGAGTATAAAACCCTATTGAAAAAAATGAAAATTGATTTTAAAGAATTGCATGACCAATTCGGTCGCCTGTTTGAAGTAAGTCTATTGCAAGAATTAGCGGAAGTCGGTAAATATATGGAAGTGGAAGAAGGATATGCACTCATGAAACCCGGTGGATACATCCGTTCTGTACCGATTATATTGTCTGGCTCCGTAAAGATTGTTCGGTCGGATTCAGAAGGAAAAGAAGCACTATTGTATTATTTAGGCGGAAAAGATTCTTGTGCTATGTCCTTGACATGCTGTTTGGACCACAGACAAAGCGAAATTTCAGCAATTACAGACGAAAAAACTCGCCTGATCTTAATTCCTGTTGAACGTGTAGAAGACTGGATGACGAAATATTCCTCTTGGAAGCAATTCGTTTTCATGACTTATCAGAAAAGATTTGAGGATTTATTGGGCGCAATTGACCAAATCGTTTTCCATAAATTAGACCAACGTTTGGTGGTGCTCTTGCAGAAAAAAGCCAAACAATGTGGTTGCTCGGTGTTGCAAACAACCCATGAGGAACTCAGCAACGAGTTGGCAACCTCACGTGAAGTGGTATCGCGTTTGTTGAAACAACTAGAAAGAATGGGAAGTGTAAAACTATCGAGAAATAAAATAGAATTACTAGATCTCACAAACGTATGATATTTGTCATGTGTTTGTAACTATTATCACGGAAACAGCTTTGACAAGTCTCTACTTTTGCAGCATTCTTTTTATATTAAAAATGCACGAATCAATGAATGCTATCGAAATTATTGGCTTTGCCGCTTCCATTTTAATCGGAGTAAGTCTAGGGTTAATAGGGGGAGGTGGAAGTATCTTAACACTACCCGTATTAGTCTATTTACTACATGTAGATCCAGTATTATCAACAGCATATTCGCTTTTTGTGGTGGGAACTACCTCACTTGTTGGTTCTTATTCCTTCATGAAAAAAAAACTTATCAATTACAAAGCAGCAGTCGTTTTTGCCATACCTTCGTTTACGACGGTTTTCATAACAAGAAAGTTTTTGGTTCCAGCTATTCCAGATGAATTGTTTACCGTAGGAGATTTTACATTGACCAAAAACGTGGGAATCATGGTTTTCTTCGCTTTGATTATGCTCTTTGCGTCCGTTTCTATGATTCGTAGTAAAAAAGGAGGGGCAGAAGAAGAAAATGGGGCGCTCAAATTTAACCTTCCAATGATAGCGTTAGAAGGTGGGCTTGTGGGTGTACTTACTGGAATTGTAGGTGCAGGCGGTGGCTTCTTGATTATCCCAGCTCTTGTTCTTTTTGCCCGTTTACCCATGAAAATGGCCGTAGGAACATCACTTCTAATTATTGCTGCCAAATCTCTCATCGGTTTCTTAGGTGATATTTCAAATTTGGTCATTGACTGGCCTTTCCTACTTATTTTTACAGCGCTTTCGGTCGTAGGGATATTTATTGGTAGTTATTTGTCGAAATTTATTCCAGGTGAAAAACTGAAAACAGCATTCGGTTGGTTTGTCCTTGTCATGGGTACATACATCATTCTAAAAGAAATTCTTTTCTAAAAATTAATATAAAAAGCCTTCTGTAATGAAAGTCACTGACGATTATGAGAAAGCTATGTAATTTTGTATCATCATTTTAAATAATCTCTGATATGTTTTTTCAACACATTTATGATAAGAGCTTAGCTCAAGCAAGTTATTTCATTGGATGCCAAAAAGTAGGTGTCGCCATGGTTATTGATCCAAAAAGAGATGTGGATACATACCTCGAGATAGCAAAGCAAAACAAAATGAAAATTACCCACATTGCAGAAACCCACATCCACGCTGACTTTCTTTCTGGCTCACGGGAGTTAGCTGCGATTACAGGCGCAAGTATGTATCTTTCCGATGAAGGTGGGGAAGGTTGGGAATATGAATTTGACCACGTAGGTTTAAAAGATGGAGATATTATCAATGTAGGAAATCTGAAAATCGAAGTATTGCACACACCAGGGCACACACCTGAAAGTATCTCATTTTTATTGACAGATACGCCAGCAAGTCCTAATCCGGTTATGATGTTTACCGGAGACTTCGTTTTCGTAGGTGATATTGGTCGTCCTGACTTATTGGAAAAGGCAGCGGGAATGGTAGGAACGCAAAATACAGGTGCTTTGCAAATGTATAAATCTATCCAACGCTTCAATGCGCTACCAGATTATATACAGGTTTGGCCAGGGCACGGCGCAGGTTCCGCTTGTGGAAAAGCCTTGGGTGCCGTTCCTAGTTCGACTGTTGGATACGAAAAAATAAGAAACTGGGCGTTCCAATACAATGATAACCAAGAAGGGTTTGTGAAGTATCTTTTGGCAGACCAGCCTGAGCCGCCAAAATACTTTGCCATGATGAAAAAATTAAACAAAGTAAAACGTTCTCTTTTGACGGAAGTTCCTGCACAAAAGAAAATGACAGCCGAAGAAGTAAAAGCAGCAATGGCGGAGGGTATTAAACTAATTGATACGCGTAACAAAGTCGCTTTTGCAGAAGGTTTCGTGCCAGGAAGTATCAATATTCAGCACAATAATTCATTTGCAACGTGGATGGGTTGGTTCTTAAACTACGACGAGAAATTTGTTTTGGTAGCTAATGACAACGAAATCGAAGAACTCACGCGTAAACTGATGCGTATCGGCTTGGATAACGTAGCAGGTTACATTGACACACTCGAAGGTCTTGGTGAACTCGCGAAAGCAGATGTAATTGGACTTGAAGAGTTTAAGTCGTTTGTAGCAGATAATGAAACACAAGTAGTGGATCTACGTGGAGTTGCAGAATATAATTCGGGTCATGTTGCAGGTGCAGAAAATGTATTTATCGGCACACTTCCACAAAATTTGAATAAAATTAGCAAAGACAAACAAGTAGTTATTCATTGTCAAGGAGGTGATAGATCATCTATTGGCTATTCTTTGCTCGTAAAACACGGTTTTACAAACATTAAAAATTATTCTGCGGGTATGAACGAATGGGCAAACGAAGGAAACGCGATTGTTTCTGAAGCGTAATTGCGTGTCTAGCCGCATAGATTAAAAATATACTTAGTAAGTGTTAAGGTAAGGTTTAGTTGGGTAAAATCACGAGAAATCTTTCTCGTGATTTTTTTATATGGGTCAGTAATGTTGGATTGATGGGATCTCTTGTATGATCCCCCGTTGCTCTAATTCAGCTTTGTATCTTTTCTAAAAAATTGACTAATTAGTGCTTTCTTTAAACTCGCATCCAAATGAATAGGTAAGTATACCCGCACCCAAAACTGTTGAACCACGCCAAGAAAGATTGGATAGTGGCGTAGAAATGGTTGACTTCTACCTCGCTAAAAAGAGTTTATCAGCAACAACAAATACAATCCGAATCAAATGGGGATTTTCTGAAAAGATATCTCCATTTTTTGTGGATACACACTAAAGTTATCCACAATTTATTTGTTGATATTATATATATACTTGATAATTAGCTTATTATAATTTATTCATTTGTGGGTAATATGAGTGAATATATGTGGATAACTTTGAGCTTTCAGTTTTTAAAAGAAAAGACGTATTTTTCTGATAGGAAATGGATATGAAAATAGGAAACGTATTTTTCATGAAAAAAGCAGTGTGCTTATACTCTTTTTTGAGTTTGAAAGTATAAAATTGACAAAAGTATCTGTCTAAAGGTGTAAAATCGAATGAAAAAGTTTGGTTGAATCAAAAAATAGCATAAATTTGCAGATAGATAAGTCATCTTGTATATACAAGATATATTTAAAAAAGAAACTAAATTTAGGCTTCATGCCTTACATATAGTTAAGATTTCACATCCTAGCAATGGGGGTGATTCATCATAGGTTAAAGTATTTTCGTCGTAAAAAGGCATTTGGGTTTCCTGGATGTCTTTTTGTTTTTCAAACGGAGCTCTTTTCAACAATCATTTTGAATGATTAACTTTGGAGCAAAATACTTTAACAAAAAAATGCAGACGAAAAAACCGCTTTACAGGCATATCCAAAGTGGATTGAAAGAAAAAATAACTTCTGGATTCTATCCTGAAGGTTCTATGCTTCCGTCCGAACACGAATTATGTGAAATTTATGGAGCTACGCGCATGACCGTTCGCCAAGCACTCAAAGAATTGGTGAATGAAGGATATATTACCCGGAAGCACGGAAAAGGAAGTACGGTTTCTGCCATGCGAAAATCACTGGGTTTGCTTTCCTTGAAAGGCTGGACGGAAGTTGTTGGTGCAAGCCAGCGACACGGTGTAACTACAATCTTGTCTGGGCCTCTTGACCTGCATTTACCAAATCCTGTATTCAAACATTTGATGTCCGAAGAAGAAGATAAAAAATTCTTTGTATTAAATCGGCTCCGAAGTGTTGAAAATGACCCAATTATGGTCGAAACAACGTTCATCTCGTCTACTAGCTTACCTGATTTTAACGACGAACCGCTCATTGACGGCTCTGTATTCAAAACGTTATTTATGAAATACGGCATTGATGTACAAGACATGGTGCAAGAAGTAAAAGCAGTATCCGCCGAAAAAGAAATCGCTGTACATCTCAAATGCAAAGTAAAGTCTCCTGTACTGCATATTTTACGTCGATATAAAACATCTAAACCCGGTTTTTTTCTCTACAGTTCTACCTTCTGCAATACCGATAAATATGCTGTGAGTAGTTTTAATTAAGCTAGAATTAGTTTACATTTGCTTACAATCGTAAACCAAAGAAAACATACCTGAACTATGCTTAGTAGAGTAGCCGAATCTATCTATTGGATGAACCGATACATGGAGAGGATTGAAAATTACGCCCGTTTTGTGAGTGTAAATAGTAACTTATCTCTCGATGCCCCCGGTTTATTTGCCGAAGAATGGGAGCCGTTGTTGACGGCCACCGCCGACAATTACTTGTTTTACCAATACCACCAAACCCCAACACGTGAAAATGTCATTGACTTTATGACATTTGACCAAAGAAACCCCAATTCGATCTTCAGTTGCCTATCTATGGCACGTGAAAACGCCCGGACAATCCGAGAGGTATTGCCCAAAGAATTGTGGGAACATCTGAACGGCTTTTATTTGCACCTCAAAGAAATTTCCAAACACAAGGAAGAGGAGCGTGTCTCACACGATACGCTGTATGAGTTTATTAAAAAAGGGGCACAGCTTTTTTGGGGAATGATAGACTCTACATTGTCACGCGATGAAGGTTATCATTTCGGAAGGCTTGGCCGGTTTATCGAACGCGCGGACAAAACATCCCGGTTTCTTGACGTAAACTATTTTGCGATACCTTCTCAAAGCCAAAAAACAGCTAGTCCACAGGAATTACTTATCTGGTCTGCGGTCTTAAAGTCCGTCAGTGCATTCAATATGTACAGACAAAAATACAAGTCAATGGAACCCGTGCATCTAGTAGAGTTCCTGATTTTAGATAAAATATTTCCAAGATCTATCTACTACTGTATTCGCGAAGCAGAATTGTCTCTGTACGAAATATCAGGCCGCCGTTTCCAAGATAGCTATTCAAATGAGGCAGAACGTGCGATTGGAAAGTTGCGGAATGCTATCGAGTTTAAGACGATTGACGAAATCTTCGAAGAAGGACTTCATGGTTATCTGGATTCCTTCCAACGGGCGAATAACCAAATAGGACAAGAAGTATTTGACCAGTACTTTGCTTGGAAACCCATTGAGTAAATGCCTTGGGCGTGTATAATTGTAAATAAATCATCGAATGGGGAGATAGTTACGTAACTTTGTCCACCAATATCAAACCAAATGACGACATCAGTATGACCTTCTGTTTAGGTGTAAAAGTTGAAAAAGGAATCGTTGCCATCGCAGATACCCGAATTACGTCGGGAAATGAAGTTTCCAACAAAAAAAAGGTGTTCGTACACCAAGTAAAAAACCATTCTTTGTTTATCATGACTGCAGGGCTACGGTCTGTAAGAGATAAAGCCATTACGTATTTTCAAGAAGTCTTGGATAACGAAGACAAACAATTTGATAAACTCTACAAAGCTGTAAATGCTTTCGGAGACCAAGTTCGGCGCGTGGCAAAAGAGGATAAGGAAGCCCTAACTGGCGCTGGATTAAGTTTTGACTTATCGGCTATCGTCGGTGGACAGTTAGAAAATGATAACGAACACAAGCTCTTCTTACTCTATCCTGAAGGCAATTGGATAGAAGTTACCGAGGGTTCGCCTTTTATCATCATCGGTAATTCAGGCTACGGAAAACCCATTTTATATAGAAATATCCGGTTTTCGACGCCCATGGAAGAAGTTCTCAAACTGGGTTTCTTAGCGTTTGATTCCACGCGGGTTTCTGCCAATGATGTAGATTTTCCGATTGATGTCATTCTTTATGATAAAGATAGTTTTGCCATTCGAGAACATTCATACGAAAAACACGACTTGGAGCATATTTCTTTTCAATGGAATGCCCTTCTGAACGAGTCTGTCAAGAAGTTACCCAATGATTGGATAGAACCCATTCTCCGTAAAAGTGAATAAATATGCACTTAGATATTACTCATACACTTTCTTATACGTATTCTACGCATGTTTCCTTGACGCCCCACACACTGTACGTCATGCCGAAAGCATTGCCCAACCAAGAAGTGCATAATTTTGAACTTACTATAAATCCTGTTCCGAATTTCTTGGTCAAAAATGTGGATGCAGAAGGAAATATTCAGCACATTGCATATATAAATGAGCCTTGTACTTCATTCGATGTATGTGTACGTTTTCAAATGAGTACCCTCGATTTTAATCCTTTTGACTTTGTTTATTTCCCTTTTGAGGCCAAAGAGCTTCCATTTAGCTATCCAGAAAAAGAAAAAGTATTGCTCAGTGCGTATCTAAACCAAGAACAAGTCACCACAACCATTCATCATTTTGCACGGCGACTTGCTGCTGAAAAAAATTGGATAACCGCTGATTTCCTGATGCATTTATCTACGTATATTCGTGCTAATTTCGTGTATGAAAAAAGAGAATTTGGTGCAGCAAATTCGGCAGAGAAAACACTTTTGTCAGCTAAAGGTACATGTAGGGACTTTGCTGTCCTGATGATTGCTACATGCAAAGCATTGGGTATTGCGGCACGATTTGTGAGCGGGTATTGTTTTGGATCTGAATTGCAAGCCCATGAACTTCATGCCTGGGTAGAAGTTTTTTTACCCGGTGGGGGGTGGAGAGGATTTGACCCAACAGAAGGAAAAGCCGTGGATAAAAATTATGTGATGTTGGCAGCATCCGCTCAGCCGGAACTTATTAATCCCGTAACGGGTTCTTTTCGCTCCGGTGTAGCCGCTATCTCAACATTGCACGTAAACGTTCAGTTAGAACAAGTATATTCGTAAAATTCTATTCATTTATTTTATAAAAGAACAGTGACACTTATTAAATCAATTTCAGGAATTAGAGGAACAATCGGAGGAACGCCTTCCACAAATTTGACTCCCCTTGACATCGTTAAGTTTGCAGCAGCCTATGGAACGTGGGTGAAAACACAACAAAGTGAGGAAAAAAAAGCTGAAAAACTAATGGTCGTTCTGGGGCGTGATGCACGTATTTCCGGACAAATGGTCAGTGATTTGGTCGCCTCGACGCTTATCGGCCTCGGGATTGATGTCATAGATTTAGGTCTATCTACCACTCCAACTGTCGAAATGGCTGTTGTAGATAAGCAAGCGGCAGGAGGTATTATCCTCACAGCCAGCCACAACCCAATTCAATGGAATGCCCTTAAGCTACTGAATAGCTCAGGTGAATTTATTGACGGTGAAGCAGGAAATAAAATTCTTGAAATTGCAGATAAAGAAGAATTTACTTTTGCAGAAGTAAAACAACTCGGAAAAGTAACCAAAGACGAAGCTTATCTCCAACAACACATCGAGAAAATCATTGCCTTGCCTTTGGTAGATGTTGAGGCAATTCGTGCGGCAAATTTTAAAATTGTTGTTGATGCCGTAAACTCGTCGGGTGCTATTGCTGTTCCGGCTTTGTTAGAAGCACTCGGTGTTCGGGAATGTCGCGTACTCAACGCAGAACCCAATGGGCATTTTGCACATAACCCCGAACCTCTTCCAGAGAATATTCGTGAAATTTGTAGCGAATTGGTCAAAGGAGATTATGACTTGGGCATCGTCGTTGATCCAGACGTGGATAGACTCGCACTTGTTTGTGAAAACGGTGAACCATTCGGCGAAGAATATACGCTCGTTGCAGTGGCAGATTATGTTTTGAGCAAGTCCTCAACACAATCCCTGCGCACGGTTTCTAATCTATCATCAACCCTTGCGCTCAAAGATGTAACCGAAAAACACGGCGGTACGTACGAAGCATCGGCAGTAGGTGAAGTGAACGTGGTCAAAAAAATGAAGGAGATTGGTGCTATCATTGGTGGAGAAGGGAATGGAGGAATCATTTATCCAGAACTACACTACGGGAGAGATGCGCTCGTAGGCATTGCCTTGTTTTTATCTCATTTGGCTCACTTTGGGAAGGCAGTCGGGTTTCTACGTAAAAAATACCCCAATTACCACATTGCAAAGAAAAAAATAGAATTAAGTGATGACGTGGACTTAAAGCATATCCTCCACGAAATCGAGAAAAAATATACCGGAAAGTACCCTGTCATTACTATTGATGGTGTAAAAATCCTTTTTGATAAAGAATGGGTGCATTTACGAGGGTCAAATACTGAGCCAATTATCCGTATTTATGCAGAATCCGAGATGGAAACAACAGCAGATACACTTGCCGATAAAATCATCGACGATATTCGTGTGTTGATGCACCAGTAAAATAAAAATATTGGAATAGTTCAATGGAAAGCCACAAAGTTTATACTTGTGGCTTTTTTTATATATTAATTTAGAATTTAATCAAATCTTAACAATTCCTTAATCTTTGATTTATATTGGACTTAACAAAAATTGCTGACTTTTGCGCCACCAATACAAAACTGAAGTACTGAGAAGCTGAACACGCTGGTTTTCCAGATAGGTATTTCTGAATTGATTACACCAATATAAACGAAAAGATGAAGTTATTTTACTCCGCACTTGTGTGGCTGACTTTCTGTGTGCCTACTTTTTCCGATGCGCAACAAACACAGAAAGCAGCCAATGTATTACCTAAATGGTATGATAAAATTTCTTTGCGAGGTTATGCTCAGGTACGTTATAATCGATTATTTGAAACAAATCCTAATTTAAAATGTGACCAATGTGATCGTTCCCTTGGAGATAACGGTGGTTTTTTTATACGTCGTGGTCGTCTCATTTTATCCGGAAATGTATCTGATAGACTTTATATATATATCCAACCAGACTTCGCCTCAAACCCATCTAGCACGTTTCAACATTCTCTCCAAATACGTGATGCCTACTTTGATTTGGCATTAGACAAAGACAAAGAATACCGCCTGCGCTTTGGGCAAAGTAAAATACCCTATGGTTTTGAAAACATGCAATCCTCCCAGAATAGAATAGCACTCGACAGAAATGACGCCTTGAATAGTGCCGTAGCCAACGAACGTGATTTAGGAGTTGTGTTCTATTGGGCACCCAAAGAAATCAGAGAAAGATTTGCGTACCTAGTTAGTAGCGGATTAAAAGGTAGCGGTGATTATGGTGTTTTTGGCGCAGGTCTATATAATGGGCAAACAGCCAATAACCAAGAACAAAATAACAATTTGCACAAAGTTTTGCGGGTGACGTATCCGTTTAAAATTCCTTCAGGTCAAATTATAGAAACTAGCTTGCAAGCATATCAGGGCGAATTTATGGTTCATGTAAATGCTAAAAATGAAGTAGTGAATAGAAATTTTACAGATGAGCGTGTTGCAGGGACATTAGTGATTTATCCACAACCTTTGGGGCTACAAGCAGAATACAATGTAGGAAATGGGCCAGCTTTTGACCCAGAGTTGATGCGCACGACATCGCAAAGACTAAAAGGAGGGTATGTTCAAACGATGTATCGTCTAAAATTAGAGAATAAAGAAGTTATTCCGTTTGTAAAGTATCAATTCTATGACGGCGGAAAAAAATTCGAAATAGATGCGCGCAGCTACCGCGTCCGTGATTTAGAAATTGGGGTAGAATATCAACTCAGTAATTACTTTGAATTGGTGGCGCTGTACATGATTTCTGATCGAACCTTTGAAGATTATGCACGTCCAGATAACCGACAAAAGGGGAGAACACTGCGCTTACAAACACAATTTAATTTTTAAAAACACACAAAGGCCATCTGTATTTGCTAGATGGCCTTTGTATTTTTGGTAGATGGAGGAGGTTTATTAAACGCGCTCAATAATGACTGCGTAGCCCATCCCGACACCAATACACATGGTACATAAAGCGTATTTCTTCTGTTGTTTATGTAATTCTAAAACAGCTGTTTGTACCAATCGTGTTCCTGACATACCGAGTGGATGTCCCAGCGCAATCGCACCTCCATTTGGATTTACGCGTGGGTCGTTGTCATCTAATCCAAGTGCACGTGTGCAAGCAAGAGATTGAGCAGCAAATGCCTCATTTAACTCGATAATATCTATATCTTGCAAGGTAAGTCCTGCTTTTTTCAGTGCTTTTTGTGTTGCAGGTACAGGCCCAATCCCCATAATTCTTGGCTCTACACCTACAACTGCTGAAGCAACGATGCGGGCTTTTGGGGTAAGCTGATGTTGTAAAATACCTTGCTCTGAAGCAATGAGCATCGCGGCAGCGCCATCGTTTAATCCAGACGCATTTCCTGCTGTCACTGTGCCTCCTTCTTTCCGAAAGGCAGGACGTAACTGCGCGAGCTTTTTCAAGGTAGTAGTAGGTTTGATGAACTCATCGTTGGAAAACCAAAGCGAATCGCCTTTCCTTTGTTTTAATTCAACAGCAACAATTTCGGCTGCAAAACGCCCTTTTGCTTGTGCTTGTGCTGCTTTTTGTTGAGAACGGAAAGCAAACGCATCTTGGTCTTCTCTAGTAATTTGGTACATGTCTGCAAGGTTCTCAGCAGTTACACCCATGGCATCTGTACCATAAAGGGCATGAAGTGCAGGATTCACAAAACGCCATCCGAAACTAGAGTCGAATAACTGAGAGTCATTACCAAATGCTTTAGAAGATTTAGACATCACCAACGGGCCGCGCGTCATGTGTTCCATACCGCCAGCTATCATAATATCTGCATCGTTTGCCTTGATGGCACGATTGGCATGAATGACCGCCGACATGCCGGAAGAGCAAAGCCGGTTGACTGTCTCGCCCGGAACGCTGTAAGGTATTCCCGCTAAAAGTAACGCCATGCGAGCGACATTTCGGTTGTCTTCACCCGCTTGATTGTGACAACCTAGTATAACATCGTCAATGGCATCAGGTGCTAAACTTGGTTGCCGGGCAAGTAGCTCTTTCAAAGGGATAGCCGCCAAATCGTCTGCCCGAATAAGGGAAAGGCTACCACCAAAACTACCTATTGGTGTACGGACAGCATCTATTATGAAGGATTCTTTCATGTGTTTATCGTTTTTTATGCGTTCGTTAATTGAATATGAAACGAAGCGCTCGTTTTGGCTTTTACTTCGTCCAAGGTAGCGCCTGGCATTAACTCAAGAAGCGTGAGTTGCCCCTCTGGAAAGGCAAATACAGCCAAATCTGTGATAACGGTATGCACTACGCCCGAGGCCGTCAAGGGAAGCGTACAAGATGGGACAATCTTACTCGAACCATCCGGATTGGTATGGGTCATGGTGATTACCAGTCTTTTAGCTCCTTTGGCAAGATCCATTGCACCACCTACGCCTAGTAAAGGTTTACCTGGAACTGCCCAGTTGGCTAAATTGGCGGAGGCATCTACCTCCAAACCACCCATAATGGCGACGTCAATATGTCCTCCACGTATCATGGCAAAAGAGTCTGCGCTGTCAAAATAACTGCTACCTTTTAATGCCGTAACAGGGATTTTACCCGCATTGACAGGGTAATGCATAGCTCCACCTCCATCTGAAGGAACGGGCCCAACACCTAACATGCCATTTTCAGTATGCAATATAATGCCGTGTTCCTCTGTGATAAGGTCTGCGACGAGTGTTGGAATACCAATGCCCAAATTAACGACATCTCCCTTTTTTAACTCTGCCAATGCACGTTTCGCCATGTTCATCCGGGAATCATCTACTTTTTTCGATGAAGATACCGAAGCCGAGCTACCAAGGTCTTCCAATGTCAGGGTTGCTTGAACCAAATAATCTACGTAACATCCCGGCGTATGTACAAATTCAGGGGCAATTTCACCGACGGGAACAATTTCTTCTACCTCTGCCACTACAATATCTGCCGCAGTTGCCATGGCTTTATTGAAATTTTGTTCGGTCATTCGATACTGTAAATTACCAGCGGTATCCGCTTTCCATGCACGTACAAAAGCAATATTTCCACGAATTCCTTCGATAAATACTTGTTCTACCCCGTGTATGATTTTGGTTTCCCGTCCAGCTGCAATCAACGTTTGTGCGGATGTAGGTGTGTAAAATCCACCAATTCCCGCTCCACCAGCTCTGAGGGCTTCGGCAAGTGTTCCTTGTGGTAAAAGTTCGTAGGCAACGTCCCCTGATTGAGCCGCCTTAACTGCATCTGGATTTGAAGTAAAAAAAGAGCCAATCATTTTCTTGATCTGGCCATTGCGCAGCAAACGCCCACCGCCCATGCCTACTTCGCCTACATTATTTCCAATGAATGTGAGATTTCCCGTGCCTAATTCAGCCAATGCGTGCATTAAATGAACAGGATTTCCGGTCATGCCGAAACCTCCCTGCAAAATGGTATCTCCTTCTTTGACAAGCTGAGCCGCTTCTTTTGTTGTAATAATGGGTACTTGTTTCATCTGAATAGTAACAAAATGGTTGTTTATAAGGTAGCAAAAGAAGAAAAAGGTAGCCCAACGTAATTTTCGGCAATTGTTGTGGCATACGACTCTGAAATGCCGATGTAGTCAAATTTAGCACGTTGCAAATGGTATTGGAAGGAACCATGCTCTGCTTGTTTATGGAAAAGCGTCGTCATGAAGTTCGAAAAATCTTGCGCTCTCCAAATCCGTTGCAAAGCAATTTTTGAATAATTATCCAGTTCATTCGTCGATTTGTGTTGATAGAAAGCCACGAATCCATCCACAAGATGCTTGACATCTGCAACTGCAAGATTCAGACCTTTTCCGCCAGTTGGAGGAACGATATGCGCTGCATCGCCGGCTAAAAATAGTTTTCCGGCTTGCATATTGTCTGTGAAAAAACTACGCATAGGCGTGATTCCTTTCTCAAAAATGGGCCCTCTTTTTAACTCCCAGCTCGGTGTGCCCAAGCGGATTTCAAGTTCATCCCAAATTTGTTCGTCTGTCCAGTTTTCAACTTTATCATCGTTGTCCACCTGAATATACAAACGACTTACCTCTGGAGAACGAAGGCTGCTCAAAGCAAATCCTCTTTCGTGGTAGGCATAAATGAGTTCTTCAGAAGACGGTGCAACGTTTGCTAAGATACCTAACCAGCTAAACGGATACGTCACAGAAAACTCGTTGAAGCTATCTTTCGGTAGACTTTTTCTGCCAATTCCATGAAAACCATCACAGGCTGCAATGAAATCACAGTGAATAACGCCAGCTTCACCGTTGTGTACAAAATGAATTTCGGGTTTTCCGTCTAAAAAGTTGACGAGTTCTTTTGCTTCGGCTTCAAAATAAATTTCACCACCGCCTTCAATCCAGGCACCGACTAAATCTTTTACGACTTCTTGTTGTCCATAAATAGTAATATTTCTACCGCCTGTTAAGTCGCCAAAAGGTACACGAATGCGTTCCCCATCAAAGCTTAAATAGACGCCTTCGTGGCGATGCCCTTCTTTGTGCAATCGTTCAGCAAGCCCTAGTTGCGTAAGAATATCCACCGTATTTTGCTCTAAAAGTCCAGCACGTACACGCGCTTCGATATACTCACGACTTCTGTGTTCGATGATAACAGAGTCAATTCCGTGGCTTTTTAGCCAATGCGCGAGGGTCAAACCAGCAGGGCCGGCACCAATAATTCCAATTTGAGTACGAATGGTTTTCATTTGTTTGTTTGTTTTAATTCTATTTCTTGACAAATTTCTGCAACTGTGTGAAGGGCTTCATTCGCAGCAGGTAAACCGCAATAAATCCCCGATTGCATCACTACTTCTTTGATTTCCGCTAACGTGACGCCATTGTGAAAAGCAGCGACTACGTGCATCCGAAACTCCGCTTTCCGGTTCAACGCAATCAACATAGCAAGGGTGATTAAACTCCGGTTGTGTTTAGATAAACCAGGTCTTGTCCAGATTTCTCCCCAAGCATATTTTGTGATAAATCTTTGAAAATCAGCATTTAATTCATTGATGTTCGCATTTGCTCTATCGACGTGCGCATCCCCAAGTACGCTCCTCCGTACGTGCATTCCACGAGTAAATGAACTTTTCCCGACAAGGAAATGAAGAAGTGTTTCAGCAAATTCTTCCGGAAGTTCCGTGGCAGATAGATGACGTGCTGGTAGAATTACTTTTTCTGAACCTTGAATTTGTTCATGTAGAAATTGTGCATGATCAGGTGTCGTAACGGCATCTTCTTCTCCTGTAATGATAAGGGTTTTAATTGTTATTTGATGAACTGCTTCCCGAAAATCAGCATCCCGAATCGCCGCACAACATTTGGTATATCCTTCTCGTTGGCTTCCCGAAAACATAGCTGAATATCGTTCTATCAGTACGGGATTATGTTGTATAAATGCAGGAGTAAACCAACGTTCCATAGTATCTGATACAATGGATTCCATTCCGTTAGATAAAATGGTGTCGATTCGGCTATTCCATCTTTCTATATCTCCAATTTTTGCTGCTGAATTGCTTATTATCAATGAGTTGATTCTCGATGAATGATGAATTGCTAACCATTGCCCGATAAGCCCACCCATGGATAACCCACAAAAATGTGCTTTTTCTACACCTAAATCATCTAAAATAGATACTACATCCTGGCCTAAATCCGCTATACTCCAGTTGGGTTGCTGCTGTCCGATATGTTTGTTTTGTCTATGTCCTCGTGTATCGTAATTAATGACCTGAAAATAGGGAAGGAGTAGAGGGATTACCTTCTCCCACATCTGAAATGTAGAACCCAATGAGTTGGAGAAAACGAGAACAGGGCTATTGGGCGTGCCTTGAACGGTATAATTTGGTACCATAATTAGAGCTTTATTTTTTGATGAATGGTGTCAAGAATAGCTAGGCTATTTCCAATCGAGGTTTCTGCCGAAAACACACTTTCCAAGTTTATTTGCTGACAAACGTCTGTTTCCATCACCCATTCTTTCAAGTGTTTTTGTTGAGAAATGGCTTGTTTACAGGCTTTTTCTACCCATTCGTGCGCTTGACTTTTGCCAAGTGTTTCGGCTAATGCGAAGGTGAGGTTTTCAGCGTAAATGAGTCCGCTTGTTTTTTCTAAATTGGCCTTCATCGCATGAGCATGCACTTCTAAGTTTTCGATTAGGTCAACTGTTTTTTCCAAGCTTCCACCTACCAGTCCCATGAGTGTTTGTAGGGTTTCCCATTCGGCGTGCCAGAGCCCAGCCGAGCGTTCGTGCTCCTGTAAAAGTGTGGTGTGCATGGTTGCTACAAGATGTGGCGTACGGGTTGCATTTGCCAAAATAGCGGCACATGTAACCGGATTACGTTTGTGCGGCATTGTGCTAGAGCCTCCTTTTCCTTCAGCAGCTCCCTCAAAGACTTCAGCAATTTCTGTTTGCATCAATAAACTGATGTCCTTTGCGATTTTGCCTAAGCTCCCGCTCAAAATCCCTAGAACGCTCGCCCACTCTACAAGGCCATCTCTTTGTGTTTGCCAAGAAGCTCCCAATTCTAGCTGAAGTTGCTCGGCAATATCTTCCTGAATAGCCACGGATAAAAATGAGTTTCCACTCCCAACTGCTCCACTCAATTGCAATGTCTGCCAACGACTTTTTCCTTGCTCCAATCTTTGTAAGGAACGCCATAAACCATCTGCCCACAGCGCGACTTTCAGGCCAAATGTGATAGGGCGAGCTTGTTGTAGTAAAGTTCTGCCTATCATCACTGTTGAGCGATGTGCCTTAGAAAGTGCCAAAAGTGCTGCCAATAATTTCTTTAATTGAGGAATTAGCCACGCACTATATACTTGTATCTGCAAAACAGTTGCCGTGTCCACGACATCCTGACTTGTTGCGCCTAAATGCACATATTTAGCTGCTTCTGGTTGATTGTTTTTGACAATTCGGGTTAATTGTTTAACCAACGGAATTGCGGCATTCCCTCCCAGTCGAATGTCTGCACACAAGTTCTCTTGGTCAAGGTAATGTGCTTGACAGCAGGCGTTTATGAGTTCAGCCGCCGAGCTAGGAATGATTTCCTGTCTTGCCTGTGCCTGCGCCAATGATGCCTCAAAACGCAACATTTGCTGCAACCACTGTGCGTCTGAAAGAATTTCCTCGACAGCATTTGAATAGAAAAGAGCGGAATATAGCGCCATAATTAGTGGTTAAATAGCTAGGAAAATGGTTTCATTTGGCCCTTGCATATGAATATCGAATCTGTATGTATTTCCTTCTTTTTGAGCCAAAAGGGTGTGGCGTCTATCTTCCGGAAGCTGTTGCCAAAGTGGGTCTTTTTCGTTTTGCTCGTTTTCATCAGCAAAATATATGCGCGTATAGGTATGTAATAATAATCCACGCATAAATACGATGACTGTCAAGAAGGGAAGCTCGGCATCTTCGCCAGTAGGTTTTTGTACAATAAACTGGAACGAATGGTCTTTAGCTGTGCCCGTGCCGCACCGTCCTAAGGTTTGGGTATTTCCGTCCCAAAGTTCAATCAATGCATCGGGGACAACCTGTCCTTGTCCGTCAAATACACGTCCTACGAGTGTAATAGCACGAGGGTTTTCAAGTGGATTTGTCAATTGGTTGGAGACAAAGCTCTTGAAATCATATCGGTATTGTTCAGGTGTAAGTCCATACGCGAAATAAGGACCGACTGTCTGTGAAGGTGTCTGTTTCATACGTTTTTTGGTGCGATGATGGGATAAAATCGATTAAATTTTCTCAAATGGTGTTCGTTGAGGACCACGTAAAACGATGTCAAAACGATACCCAAGCGCAAAGTTTGGCTCAGTCAATGTTGGGTCAAAGCTCGAAACCAAGAGGTCACGTCCTGCGGGTGGAACGCCCAAGAAAATTGGGTCATACTGCAAAAGTGGGTCGCCCGGAAAATACATTTGAGTGACTAACCGATTGGTAATGTTGGCACCAAAAAGGGAAAAATGGATATGATTAGGTCGCCAGGCATTCGGGTGGTTTCCCCAAGGATATGCGCCAGGTTTGATTGTATAAAAGACGTAATTGCCGTTGGCGTCTGTCAAACACCGACCTGTACCCAAGAAATTTGGATCCAATGGGGCATCGTGTTGGTCTACTTTATGCACATATCGTCCTGCTGCATTGGCTTGCCAAATTTCAACCAAAGTATGTGGAATAGGTTGGCCGTTTTCATTCATTACTTTTCCATGTACGACGATTCGCTCCCCCAAAGGTTGCCCGTTTTTCTGCGCATTTCGAGTCAAGTCATGGTCTAATGCACCCAAGTGAATATCTCCGAATACAGGCCCAGTAAGCTCTGAAAGTGACTGTTTAGTTGCCACCAATGGCTGAGTAGGCGACCGCAGAACAGTAGAAGTGTAAGCAGGAGAGAGGTGTGGGGGGTGTACCTCCATATCCAGAGGTTGATAGAAAATGTCAGACATACGACCAAGTAGTTTAAGCGTTTTGAATGAAGTGTTTGTACCTCAACAAAAGTAGTCGTATAAGTCAATAAATTCTTGGATTAATGAAAACAATATTTGTATTAATCAAACATCATGATTTATTGATTATGAATAGTTGTCTTTTTATTTTGCTTATAATCAGGGATTTTTTGAATATATATTTGAATTAATGAAGTTGACTCGTATATTTAATCTATAATTTACTTGTACATTCAGAACAATGTCTTTAAAGAAAAACTTAATTAATTATCGAGGCCCTTACGGAGAAAATAAATTAATTTCTCCTGATTTTATACAGCACGAAATCTTGGCTACACGAAGTAAAATGTATGATTGGGAGATCAAAGAGCACGTACATGCCGACTTATACCAACTGTTTCTTATCCAAGACGGTACGGGTGAGCTGTATTCAAATCAACAAAAAATTCCTATTCAAGGCCCTTGTTTAATTACCATGCCGAGTAATACGCTCCATGGTTTTGTTTTCCATCCTGAAATCAATGGTGAAGTGCTTACTTTTTCGGATTCGTTTCTGGAAAATATATTCAAAAATACGCCTTCTGTTTTTTTAACAATCAATACATTTTTAGCATTGCCTTTCGCTAGTGACTCCACAGATTGGGCGGTTATCAAGCAAACCAAAGAGGCGCTTGTACATGAAATTTACGAGGAAAGACCTGACAAATCGTTGGCGTTGCAGGCGTTATTTCAGTGGCTTTTTATTCAGATTGGCAGACTCGCGCAGCAGGATTCTTCAACACAAATGACCACAGACAACAGAACCTTGAAGTACTTCACGGATTTCCAAAAAAGTATCAAGCGTTCTTATCAAGAATCGAAATCTATTGATATGTATGCACGTGAGCTATCGATTACGAGCGTGCATCTGAATCGTATTTGTCAAGCGGTTGTCGGTCAGTCTGCTTTGCATGTAGTACACCAATACGTAATTCAACAAGCCAAAACGTATCTGCTGAGTACTAGTTATTCAATTTCCGAAATTGCCTATTTTTTGAATCTCAAAGATCCTGCTTATTTCACTCGTTTTTTCAAGAAATATACGGGTGTAACACCGAGTGAATTTCGAAAAAACGAATAAAAGTGTAATGAATCCGTAATCTTCCTTTATTTAGCTACGTTCAATATAGGGATAGATTGCTATTCCGTTTTGCTACATGCTTTTAGGTCTTGTATGTTGGTGGTAGCTACCGCTTTTTTGACCACGAGTAGATTTTATCGATTTTGAGTTGTCCAGTCTTCTAAAATTATGCCTTTGATTCGTTGAAAATGTCCCGTGTTGTTTGTAACCATTACCAAATTACTGATTATGGAAGTTACGCCTATCAAAAGGTCGAAATCGTCAATACGTGTTCCTGATTTGCGAAGTCTTGTTTTTTCTTGGGCATAGAGGTCTAATACTCCAAAATGGGTGAAATCTGTACGCCTGTTAGAAAATTGTCTAACACCTTTCTGTTTTTGTCGGGGTGTTCGCTGTTTTCTAAGCCAAATTTTAGTTCTGCTAAGGTTATTTCTGAAATAAAACAGTCGTCTGTCGTTAAATCTTCAAAATGTTTTTCGAGGTCAAACTTGCCTTTCATGTAGAAAATAGCAATGTTGGTGTCTATCAAATACTTTTTCAAAATGATTCTACTTGACGGTTTAAAACTCGGCTTTCTCGAATTTCTTCAATGATTTCTTCAGCTGATTTTGAAGACTCAAATGCCCCAAAAGCCTTTTTGAAAGACGATTTTTTAGGTTTTAAATCTGATTTTACCGATGCCGTCAGTTTGGCTATCAAATCTAATTTATTGGCAGGGCTCAGGTTGTCTAATTAACCAAAATATCCCTCTACTATTTTTGAATTAAATGCTGTTGTATTCATGTCTCACCTAAAAAATCTGAAATTGTTAAGATATTGGTTTTACCAAACTTGCCTAGTGTCAATAAGTCGTTGTCGCCTGAAAGTAAAATGTTGGCTTTCCCATCTTTGGCGAGTGCCAGTAAAAAGTTATCTTTGAGGTCTCTACAAATATCCACAACACTTTTTACCTCCACAAAAATCGCATATTCTTCAATCGTTTCAAGCAAAGTTTCGATGTCTTCTGTAGGAAAAAAACGCCTAAATTTAGGGCGTTTGGCAACCTCCAAAAATTCATCTAACAGTTCTTGACTAAAAATCAAAATGGCTTTTTTCTCAAAAGAATTTCATCAAGTTTAGAATAATCTTTTGTGATTAAGAAACTAATCCACAAATTGGTGTCAATGATTATTCTTTTCATAACGTTTGGTTCTGACGGTTTCTACTTCTCTCGTAATTTCTTCGAGTGTAGGGGCAGATGTCGCTTTTGAACGCATTTTTTTTAAAACACTCGCAAAGCCAGTTGATGGTTTGTCTTTAATGGCTATCAAATTCAAATCTGCCAAGTCTTTTAATAGCTGTGCCGCCTTGGGGTTTAATATTTCTACACTGATTATTTCCATGTCTTTATCTTTTATATAATCTTTAACTTTGTTGAAAATCACCTTTTTGTACTGTAACTTCTCCATCATCAGCACCTTGACCAACATGTATGACAAATATAGTAAAAAAATATTTTTATACGTTCCCTAATTACCTACTAATCAGATATTTAAAACTCAGTCATATATCTTCACAAAGACCAGAAAGAGAATAGGAACTTTGTTTTTCCAATTAGGTGAAGAGTTCTTGATCTAGAAGAAACGATACAAATTTTTTTGAAAGATTTAAAACGTGAAATTTAGCTAAAATAACAGCGCGAACGCGCATTCAATTTATCTATGACAGACTCCTAAATCATATAAAAAATTAAACAATCTAATTACGCCCAACAGGTTTATTATCTATTTACAAACTGCTCAGCTAATGCTTTTCTAGCGGCTAGATGGTCTGCTGGTTTATTCAAGGAATCTACCGCAATAAGCTGGTCGTTCTTGTAATAATAGACAGAAAACTTGGGCGCTTCACCCTTTATTTCGAAGCGGTCATATTCTGTATTGATACCCGCCATTTGTAGCTTTAAATCAAATTGATTCGTCCAAAACCAAGGAACTGCTTGATATATTTGCGGACGACCCACGATGTGTAAAACAGCTGTTTTGGCTTGGTCATTGGCATTTTGAACAGATTCTAGCCGAATATTCCTGCCTGCAAACGGATTAAAGTGAAGCGCACAGTCACCAATCGCATAAATTGATGGATGTGATGTTTGTTGAAAAACGTTGACTTCAATTCCGTTTGAGCAAGTAAGTCCTGCCTCTTCTGCCAATTCTTGATTTGGTAAGACGCCAATCCCGACAACAATCAAATCACTTCCTTTTAAATCTTCGTACGTTGCCTGCGTTTGGAGTCGAACATCCACGCCTTTCTCTAGATGTTTTTCAAGAAAAATAGAAGATAAAACGGGTGGGAGAACCCGCTGCATAAGCCGTTCGCCAGTTTCAAAAACGGTGACTTTTTTTCCCATTTCGATAGCCGCAGCTGCGGTTTCAAGTCCGATGAAGCCACCTCCAATGACGCTTATCTGTGTAGCAGTTTCTAATTTTTGACGAATGGACTGTGCATCTTGCAAAGTCCGAAGTGTGAAAACCTTATCGGAAAACTCAGGGAGTGGCAATGTTCTGTTTCGTGCGCCAGTCGCCAAAATCAAGTGACTGAACGCCCAAGTTTTCCCCAACTGGTTTTGTATTGTTTGTTCGTTTGTATCAATGTGAACAATGATTTGACCAAGTTCAAGTCGGATGTTCTGTTCCTCAAAATAGGCGGCATTCCGAAAAAGAAGATTTTCTGTTGTTTGTTTTCCTACCAAAAAACCTTTAGAAAGTGGAGGTTTTTGGTAAGGAAGTACAGTTTCATCAGAGAAAAGAGTGATTTCTCCGTCAAATCCTTCTTCTCGGAGTAGAGTAGCGGCTTGGATGCCCGCGTGGCCAGCGCCAATGATGAGGCAATGCTTTTTCATCGTTCGTCAAAAATTAAAATATACATCAATAAAGAAGTCAGAGAATTACTGCTGTGCGGGTACTCGAACGATGAGGCCGTCCATCTCTTTGGTCACGCGCACTTGGCAACCTAGGCGGCTCGTTGGTTTTCTTTCCGCTGAAGCGGCTTCGAGCATTTCGTCCTCTTCTTCTTCCATTTCTGGTAACAAAGACGCAAAAGATTCGTCGATATAACAATGGCAAGTTGCACACATGCAAGAGCCGCCGCATTCAGCGATGATACCTTGTACCCCATTCTGGATTGCACCTTCCATCAAGGTTGCGCCCATTGGCAAATCAACTGTTTTTTCTGTTCCGTTTGGTTCGATGTACGTAATGTTCATAAGGATTTTCGTAAATTAAAATGGATTAAATAAATTGTTTGCCGCCGTCAACGACAATCGTTTGCCCCGTTACAAATCGGGACGCGGATGAGGCCAAATACAGGGCCGTTCCGACGATATCCTCGGCAGTCGATGAACGTTTGATAGCTCCACGTTGCACGCCATATTCGCTGGCGTTTTCAATCAAGTTTAAACTTGCGTCTGTCAAGGTAAATCCAGGAGCAATCGCATTAACCGTGATTTGCGCATCTCCTAATTCCTTTGCCATCGTTCGTGTTAGCCCAATGACTCCGCCCTTAGATGCCACGTAATGCGACCATTGTGGAGAGCCACTCATAAATGTAGCCGAGGAAATATGAATGATGCTTCCTCCGTTACCTGCTTCCATCATGTATTTTGCGACACTCTTTGTTGCTAACCAAACGCCCTTTAAATTGACATTCATGACCAAATCCCACTCTTTTTCTGTTATCTCATAAAAAGGTTTTCGTTGGATAGTAGCATAAATAGCTGCGTTGTTGATGAGCACGTCAATTTGTCCAAATTGTTCAATAACAGCCACTGCCATCGCTCTGGTTGACTCTTCTTGCGTGACATCTACTTGAAGCGCAATGGCTTTATCACCAATGAGTTGCGCTGTTTCTTGTGCGCCTGCAAGGTTTAGGTCACAGACTGCAACGCGTGCCCCTTCATGGGCGAATGCCTGAGCAAATGCACGACCAAGACCGCCTGCAGCGCCCGTAATTACGACTACTTTATCTTTCATATTTGTAAATTATAAAGTCTGTTTAATGTAAAAATGAATCTTGTTGGAGTAGTATTTTCTCAATATCGAGCATGGTACGTGCTGTTTGTTTCCCAACCTCAGTCAAGAATCCAGGTAAAACGTATTCTTCTAAAATTACCAACATTTCTGGTTTTGTGATACCAAACCAACCTTGAATAACTGGAATCGCCTGCGAGGAATACCGCCAAAGTTTATCTGCATCCTTTACAAGGGAATCCTCCAAAGAGCGGGCTTGTGTCGTTGTATCGTGTCCGTCAATAATGGCAGTTACAGCCTGAATATGTGCGGACGAATAGCCCAATTGTTGTAGGATTTCGGTTGCTACCGTTACCCCTTCCAACTCATGTTGCCTTTGAATTTCGGGATATTTCGCCCCAGGGCCAAATGCCAATAGTAGTTTTTCCTGCTCCACTTTTGACCATCCCGTATCGTGCAAAAGAATGGCGTGTAAGACGATGTCTGACTTTGCTTCGGGATAAGCCACCAATAAATTTTGAGCAAATACCGTGGAAATTAACGTGTGAATATCGTTGGAACGAACACGTAAATGCACTTTGGCTAATTCCCAAATGGGGATATCTTCGGGGCGTAACATGATGTCAATATGTTAGGTAAATGGTTTTTAATTCGGTATAATCTTCCAATCCATACCGCCCTTTTTCACGTCCAATTCCGCTTTGTTTCATTCCGCCAAACGGAACATCTTGGTAAGATCGATGAATATTGTTGACCCAAACGGATCCTGCTTCTAGCTGTTCTGCTATCCGGAGTCCTGTGCCTAGTTGTTGCGAAAAAACGTAAGCAGCTAATCCGTACGGACTATCATTGGCGGCTTGTATGGCTTCTTCGTTCGTTGAAAAAGGCATAATTCCCAAAACTGGTCCAAAGGTTTCCTCTGTCATGATTTGCATTTGATGGTTGGTATCCGCAAGAATCGTTGGTGGAAAAAACCAGCCATTTTCATATCCTTCGGTTTGAAGACGCGCTCCACCCGAGCAAATACGTGCCCCTTTGGCTTGTGCATCGGCTACTTGTCTTTCTGCGTTTCGGTAGATTTTTTCGTTAATCATTGGTCCCATGTCACAGCCACTTAATGGATTGCCAACCTTGAGGGTTTTCGCAAGATGGGCTGCCTCCTCCACAAAACGAGCATATATTTTTTCATGTACATACACTCGGTTCACGCGATAGCAAAACTGACCGCTGTTGGCGAAGGCATGTTTGACAATTGCCCCAACTGCCACAGATAAATCGGCATCCTCGCAGACAATAGCTGGCGACTGTCCGCCGAGTTCAAGTGTCACGCGTTTGTTGTGTTCGGCTGCCAAAGCCCCAATTCGTTTACCTGTTGCTGTTCCTCCGGTAAAGGCAATTTTTGCCGTGATAGGGTGTTGCACGAGGGCATCGCCAATTTCAAATCCGTAGCCTGTAATGACCTGAAAAACAGCAGGCGGAAAGCCCGCTTCCAAGAAAATCTCTGCCAAACGAAGCGTAGAAAGAGGTGTATCTTCGGATGGTTTAGCAACAACGGTACAGCCAACCGGAAGAGCTGCACCCAGTTTCATACATAAAAGAGTTATAGGATAGTTGAAGGGTGTAATTGCGACAACCACGCCGACAGGTTCACGCACAACCAAGGCTTTTTCTCCATCTAAGTTATGCAAAGGGATTTCACCTTTCAGACGAAGCGCTTCCTGCGCGTAAAAATCGAGTAAATCAGCACTTCTACTGATTTCGTGGTGGCAGCCAGCCAAAGGTCTGCCCAATTCGCTTGATAATAAATGAGCCAGCGAGTCAATTTCTTGGCGTATGCGCCGCGTAGCTTCGTGTTGTAACTTGACACGCTCAGCAACCGGTTTTTTTTTCCATTGCTTGAATGCCTCCGCCGAACGCGAAAGTGCATCGTTTACGTCTGCAACTGTCGCACGTGGGCAAGTTCCTACGACTTCCCCGCTATAAGGATTAATGACTTGAATGGGCTCCTGCATGATGAATATGTATCTGTATGTTCTGCGTGTACATTAAATAGCACCTGCTTGTAAAATTCGTTTTGAACGCACCAAATCGACTTGGGCCATAGCAATGGATTCCGGCAAATGAAGTTGTGGAATCACATCTTTTTCCAAACGATTGGCATATTGTGTAGGCGTCATCTTGAACCAATCGCAGGCTACACTGATGCCTGTAATGTCAAAACGCCAAAGTTTATCCGCATCCCGGACAATCTCGTCCTCCAGTGACTTGGAAAAAGAACGAGTGTCGTGCCCGTCGATGATGGTTGTGACTTGTGCAATAAATGACTCTGTATAACCAAGCTGCGTAAGTAGTTCTGTTGCTAAACGAACGCCCTCCGACTCATGTAAATACCGGACGTCACTCTGCATAAAATTTTCTGACTGAAATCCCTTCTTGAAAATGTCGTCTTCGTCAATGGAATACCATCCAATATCGTGTAAAATAATCGCTACTTCGGCTACTTCAGCATTCGCTTCTGGGTAGTTAGCTAGTAAACGAAGCGCGTAATCGTAAGAAAGGGGAATATGCACATCGTTTTTTCGTACACGCATGTATTTCTCAGCGGCAGAAAATATTCGTTGCGCACAGCTACCTACTTGGTAGGTTTGTGCAGTAGTTTGTTCACTCATTTTTTTGGGAATTAAGAAAAAGGGTAGAGGGAAACCACTACCCTTTTCTAGCTATTAACCAATGATTTCTACTTCGCCAGTAGAACCATTGACACGAATCATGTCACCTGTTTTTATACTCGTACTTGCGGAACCTGTTCCTGTGACAGCCGGTAAGCCATATTCACGGCAAACAATCGCTGCATGGCTCATCATCCCACCAATATCCGTAACGGCAGCTCTGATTTTACCAAAGACAGGTGCCCAACTTGGAGCTGTAACTCGCGTTACAAGGATTTCACCTTCCTCAAGTAAAGCCAAATCGTCTGGATTAAATAAGACACGTGCTCTACCTTCTACCAAGCCAGGTGATGCAGCCATGCCTTTAAGTTTGCTTGTATCGTCTGAACCATTCAACCAAGACTGTACAGACTCCGTCGTAATACCCCAAAGCATAATCGTGAATGGCTCCGTGATGACTTCTGGTGGCTTGTTGTAAGCAGGTTGTGGAGGTGCAGTTGATAACGCATCCAAGATTTTTTTACGTCGCTCAATTTCTTGCGGAAGATAATTTGGTCCAATAAACGGAACACCAATTGCCCACGCATTGCCGTAATCAAACAAAATTTGCCAAATTTCTTCTCTACGGAAATAGAAGATATCTTCAATCTCTGACCAGAATCCAGCTTCTTTGAATACGGCGCTTAATTCACGCATTTTACGCCAAAATACACCAAATGCCCAGTGCTCGATATAGAAGTTGTGGTTTTCTACATACGGGAAAACTACGCGTGAAAGTCCCAGTTTACCGTCAAAAATAGCTTGAGCCTCTTCTGAAAGCAAAGAGTCACGGTATTCTTCTGTAATTCGAACACGCTCTTTTGAAATCTCTTCAGTCGGGCGGTCAATGTTTTCTCCTTTTTGAATCCGTTCGATGTAATTCTGTAAATAACCGAATGGAATTTCAGGATAATCTCTCCAATATTTATCCGAAGAGTACATTCCATTGCCTGACGTAAAGTTGAACCAAGGGTCTTTTGCTGCGTCCCATGCTGCAATCCATGCTTGTCCTGCTTCTGTAGTGGTAAGTGTTGCGAGAGCTTCATCCAGTGTTGAACCCAACATAACATCTGCAATGCCGGATGCTACCGCTAGCTTAGCTAATTTACGAATTTCTTCATCTGGACGGAATAAGTCCGACTCGATTCCTTGTACCATCTTTGCAATGGCAAGATCAGGGATTCCAGGGAATGACTCCTTGCAGAATCCGAAAAAGTCAAGGTAAGCAGCATAACCGAGGTTCAAAAACTCAAAGTGCAACATACACGTCTCGTAACACAATTCAATCAATCGATTGTAATTTTGTGTCATGTGGAGGTGTGGGTCAATTCCTTTGCCTTCTGTTACCCAAGACATATCAATGACATCAGGAAGTGCCTCAAAAGTAATCGCCTCCATATCAGCGGTTACTTTTGCCACTTTTTCATGCCATTGTGCGATTAAGTCATTCCAGTTTTGGAAATAAAACCCTGCTCTTTCCATAAACTGTGGAACGCGATCGGCAATCAGTGAGGGGTCAACACCCACAGGGCTCATGTAGCAATATCCGTTGTGAATCTTGAAATCAACGCCATTTGCCGGTGGAATCAACCATTGGCGTGTATTATAAGCACCTAAGCAACGTACAAAAAATTCGGTTGTGATGGCATCAAATGGTTTGAAAACGCTGTGCCAATGTTGGGAGTCACAGAAGAAAAATTTCTCTTCTTCTTGTTGTTTCAAATTCTCGTGAAACAACATATAGTAGGGATACAAATCCTGCCAGCCTTCTGCGCCTGCTGGTGCTTTGTCCTCATACGGACTGATAAACTTCGTCTTTGTCATAGTTTGAATAGAATAAAAATAGATAGATAGTGAAGAATTGAATAGTATCTTTTGCTTTTCGCAACTTATTTTTTGTGTGACAATGGGTTCATTAATGTACTCACAAGCCCTTGCATTCCAAATTGGGTAGCCGGTGCTGCTACGGGTTTTTTCTGAGACCAAACCGTTTCAGGACGGCTTTGTAACAAGGTAAAATTTTGTCCCGCAGGTAAATCCGCATCGATGGCCCACTCAATATCCTGCGGACATTTGTAGTGTTTTTCGATGATTTTCGCCATTCGGCACACTTCTTTCACTTCTTCATCACTTAAAGAGGGCTGTGTTGCCCGCTCTCCCTCAATCTCATGTGTGACAACTTTGCGGTTTACTTTATCAGGTACGTGTTCGATGTGTTTATTCTGGATAGAGGCTGTAATGATGGACAACATGATTTTATCCACCAAGAAATTATCAGGCGTGACTTCTCCAGAAACGACGGCTTCACCTAGCCCCCAAGAAGCATCAATCACGATTTTTGAGCGGTCGCCATTGGTTGGATTTAAGGTCATGGCAACGCCCGCCGTACGCGCATTAACCATTTTCTGGATAACCACGCACATCAAAACATCTGTTTCCGCAATTTGCTGATTGCGGCGGTAGTTGATAGCACGCGAAGTGAATAAGCTAGCCCAGCACTTCCGGACATGGGCTAGTACTTCATCTTCACCTACAACCCACAAATAAGTATCTTGCTGCCCGGCAAAACTTGCATCGGGTAAGTCCTCCGCATTGGCAGATGATCGAACCGCCACCGGTAAATCATTATTTGCACCACATTGCGCACAAAGTTCTTTATAGTAGGTTTTTATCTGCTCTTCAACCGACACAGGCATGGGTTTTTCCAAAATCATCTCCCGAATTTCCTCCGAACATGCATCCAATTCACGCAGATTTGAACAATCAATCTCTTCTACTTTTTTCATCAATGCATCAGTGATAGATGATTCAACTAAAAACTGGAGATAAGCGTTGGTCGTAACGCAAAACCCAATCGGGACAGGCAAATTAGCCAAACTCATACTTGCTAAACTTGCCCCTTTTCCGCCCAATAGATGAAAATCAGACTCGGTGCTTTCTGTGAAAAAAAGACACGTTTTTGTAGATGATGGAGTGCTGGATGCAGCTGAAGTAACAGGAGAATTCATTTGAAAAAAGTATGTTGATGGTTTAACTATGTTCTCTATTTTAGGTTTACTTACCACTCCACTTCCAAGGCAACAGGTGCGCGGAAGGACGTATTGTAAGCAAATTCAAAAGTCTGATTTGGACTAAGGCGAAGGTTCGGAATACGTTGTGTAAGCTCTTCTAAGACAACCTTGAACTCCAATTTCGCCAAAGGTGCGCCCAAACAATAATGAATGCCACTGCCGAATGAAAGATGCTCTTTGGCGTTCTTCCGTTCAATATCAAGGACTTCCCCGTTTTCAAAAACAGCTTCATCTCGGTTCCCTGAACCCATCAAGAGTAAAATATTGGCTCCTTTGGGAAACGTGTATCCATCCACGGTTGTCTCTTCGACGGCTTTGCGACGCCATGTAATAACCGATGGGTTAAAACGTAAAATCTCTTCTACAGCACCCGGAATTAAAGCAGGATTAGCTACAATTTTTTCCCAATTCTCACGAGCTATTAATAATTCCCGAATTCCATTGCCCATCAAAGATGTCGTCGTTTCGTGTCCTGCAAATAATTGATTGTAGCACATGGCAGCAATTTCTTGGTCATTTATTTCGTAGCCCTCAGCTTGCAAACGAACCAAGTCACTTGGGAAATCATCGCCCAATTCTGCTTTGCGTTTAGTTACTAAATCCTTGCAATATTGCCAATATTTAACCACTTGTTCGGCATGGAAAATTTGCTCTTCTTCTGTAGTTTCACTGAAAGTCAGCATCATGCGGCTAATTGCCCATGCCTTTACTTGTGCAACATCTTCTTTAGGAACACCCAAAAGTAAGAAAATGACAAAGGCAGGTAAATCATACACTAATTCTTTGACCAATTCGGCGTGTGAATTTCCTTGGAATTTCTCGATCATCTCGATGGCTAATTCCCGGATTTGAGGCTCCATTTTACGTAAACGCTTAGGTGTAAACGCCATCGTGACGATTCGACGAATACGTGTATGGTCTGGTGGAATACGCCCTGATAAGCCAGAAAGTCCTACAATTCCGCCTTCTTGCATGATTTTCTTGACACTATCCGGAACAGGTTTTGGCGGCGTCTGCGCGTTTTCAGATGAAAAAGCCTGCCAATTTCCAAATATTTCTTTGATGTGCTGATAGCGAGAAACAACATGATACCCCAATTCTTCACTGTAAAAAATAGGCTCTTCCGCCCGAGCACGGGCATAAAATGGAAAAGGATCTGTGAGATCAAAAGGCTGAAAAGACTCACTGACTTTATGAAAAGGGCAACCAACTGACTTGTCCATGCGATGTTCGATTTTAAAGGGTGCTCATACAATTACAAAACAAACGTAATGGATAGTTCTTTGGTTTTTCTTTGGTTTTAATGGTATTTTTTTAATTTTTTTTTGAAAGATTCAAATAGAATTGGAATTTTTCATCGAAATGGAGTTCTACACAGATTTTTCTTGGAGTTTGGATGAGAGTAATTCAGTCCCAATACTTGGAAATAAATAGAATAATGAATACATTCGTTTGTTATTTTTCAAGAACACTATATGAAAAATAACAAATTCCCCAAAACAAACAAGAATTGTCCAAATAACAAATGAAAAAAATAGTCAAGATTTCTACTAGCGATGTTCCTTTCCATAGGAAATATCATAGGTATTGGCCATTGATACCGAAAAAATACAAGGAAAACGGGTTGCGAAGAACGAATTATTGTACGTACTCACTAGCAACTTCCTGTAAAAGAGCAATCGTTTTACTTCTCTGTATAGGTACATCGTATGCAGCTAGTGCACAAGTACGACAATATGGAACGAAAGATTTTACGGAATTTTTAAAAATAACAGGTAGGGAAGAAAAAACATCTACACCTCAAGTACAATCAATTCATTTACCCCTTACCCTCTCATTGACTTTTGTATTGTTCAGTCAACAAATAAAACCGGACCAACTCACCAAACAGGTAGCTATTCTAAATGAAGATTTTAGTAACAAAACATTTGAAAATGCCCCGAATAAAAATCCATTTTATAAAAATGTAGCCACGGATACTGAAATTCGTTTTTGTGAAAAGTTTGAAGTCATTGAAGCCTACACTGAACAAAAAATGACCTTTTCTCGAGCGCAAGAATATGTGCAAAAAGTTAACTTGATTAACAAAGGCTCAATCCCCATTTTTATTTGTGATCTTGACTCATTGGCTGGATTTGCTCAAGCAATCAACTATTCCTCTGAAAAAGATGCCATTTTTTTGGACATCAACTACGTGTTTGGATCTACTGCAAAAGATTATGAGTTGGGCAAAACGTTGACGCATCTGATAGGAAGTTATTTAGGTCTTGGTGAACTTTGGAACTGTGAAGAAGACGGAATAACAGATACTCCACAAATGTCTTCTGAACACTTTGAGCAAGAAAGTGGATGGAGCTCTTGTTATCGCTATGTGGTTCAAACCATGCCTGAAAACTTCATGTACAATACGAAGGATATGTATTTGAATATGTTCACTCTGGGACAAAAAGAACGGATGCTTCGTGTACTTGCTACGGAAAGAGCTTATTTAGTAGAATCGTCCTCCTGTGAACAAAGTAAGCCATGAAAAAAACTGTTTTTCTCTTTCTAATTCCTTTCTTAGGCTATACTCAAGCCGTTGATAATCAGGCTAGGAAGGTTTCACTTCCTACCCCAGATGCGGTTGCTATGGGTATATTTGGAGAGATTCCCGTCGATTTCTTTACCGGGATTCCCTCCATCCAGATTCCTATTCATACCCTTCAGGCTGGACCGATCCAACTTCCCATCCGTTTGCAATACCATGCCTCCGGCCTACGCCCAGCTGAAATTGCCTCCTGGGTTGGACAAGGTTGGGCTTTACATACTGGCGGAATCATCAGCCGAACGGTTCAAGGTATTCGTGATGAAGGATCTGGGGGGTATTGGTCAAACGGAAGCTCCACTACGTTTAATGGCTCTTGTTTTACCCATCCTTCCTACCCCAATCCATTAAGTAGTATGCTTTCCGGACAGCTTGATGGAGAACCCGATATTTTTACCTTCTCTGCGGGTGAGGTCTCAGGTAAATTTTACATCAATTCAGCAGGAGAGGTAGTTAAAATTCCAGAAAATGACGTAAAAATTACCTATTCCCTATCTTCCAGCCTGAGCGATCCCAATCGGATTCGCCAGTTTGTCGTCACGCTCACCGATGGCACAAAATATATCTTTGGCGAGAATGCCACTGGATATCAAGCCATTGAAGTCTCCCGTGTCAATCAAAGTTTATTTCGTACCGCTTCTTCTTGGAAGTTGGTTCGAATCGAATCTGCCGACGGCCATTACTCTGTCGATCTGACATACACACCTGAATCGTATGCCTATGGCAACCGAGACAAGGAGGGTATTTTTGGAAGTTCTGGTAATTTATTCAATAAAATCGAGGTAGAAGGCCACCGCCTCACCCAAATTGTTTCGTCAACTGGGCGTGATCTCATTCGATGGATTCCTTCGACAATGACTCGAGAAGATGTATTTAGCCCGATCGTCGGACAAAAAACAGCCTATTCTTTGAGTCGTGTGGAAATTCAACAAGGTACCTTCTGTAAAAAAATGGATTTTTCCTATCAATTCACCTCTGACCCAACCTCCGCCGCTTCGGGCCTAGACGATGAAAACAAAAAACGATTGCTGTTGACCGCTGTCCAAGAAAAGTCGTGCGATGACACAGAAACCATTCCTCCTTACACGTTTCAAAATGATGTAAACGGGAATTACCTACCCCACAAATTGACCGCAGGCACAGACCATTGGGGGTATTTCAACGGAGCTGAAAACAATAAAGCTTTTTTATTCAATATTCCTTACACACTACTCGAATATTACAATGGTTTTCAAAATATCGTAGCGATCGAAGGGGGAGCTGATAAATCCGCTAAAAGTGAATTTTCGAAACTGGGAAGTTTGACCCAAATACAGTACCCAACGGGTGGATTCACTCAGTTTGAATACGAAGGAAATCTAGCGTACGATACCGTCCAAAATGTGAATTTTACGTATTTATCGCCGTCCGCCTTTCGAACCTCTTGTTCCAATGTAACGACTGATTTTTCAGAGTTCACCACTACATTAACCGATGTAGCTTCTACGTATTTTGAACTCAATCTAGCCAATAACGGAAACCAGTTTTTTTGTTGTAATTCTGCCTCGGGGTCGCCTTTGCCCAAATGGGTGGTGTTCAGTATTCGCCAAGGGGGATCCCAAATTTTTAGTACGACGATTAATCTAAGCTGTGGGCAAAAAACCCAACTTCGAGGACTACTTCCTGCTTCTCTTCAAAATGGAGTTGCCTACACGTTTCGCATCAATCCCGTCAATGCCCAAGGTGAGGTGAGACTCCTGCAAAAAACACAAACCACCAATTTTGAAAATAGACCTGTTGGGGGTATTCGGATCAAAAAAATACGGCACCACGATGGAATCGACCCCAACCGAGATATTATCAAAGAATACGACTACCTGGATCCTGTTTTTACGGGTCGCTCCAGTGGCATTTTGTACAATAAACCAGTCTATGGTTTTGTGAAGAATTTCACCACGACCTGCAATCCGGGCGTACCGAGCGTGAATTTTACCACGCATTTCTTCTTTGATTTTCCGCCCGTTCCGTTAAGTACCTTTGAGGGCTATACAGTGGCGTACAAAAATGTAAAGGAAAGTACACCGGGTGCTGGTTTTAAGCGATACACTTATTTCTATGTACCCTATCAAAGTAACCTAGAATTGCCCTATGCGCCACCCCAACCCGGAATCAGTACCGGAAACTTGGAATCGGAAAGTTCGTATGCCCCGAGTGGAGCTATGAAGGCTTATACCTTCAACTCGCAAAAATCAGATGCCTTGACCTTCAATACCCCCGCGGGTAATTTGTTTGTCAAAGCCTATTGGGGAACCAACGGCGGGGGCAGCCAAACAGGATTAGCAAAAGTCTATTCCCTCGGGACCAAGCCTTTCCGGTTGTCTAGCGTAGAAAATAACTTGGATGGATTAACCACCACCACCCAGTTTAGCTACCGATCAGACAAAGCACATCTGCTACCTACCGAAATCCAAACTACGCATCCGGATGGCACCGTGGAAAAACAAACGTTCCAATATGCTAAAGAAACCAATAATACAAGTCTTTTGACGCGCCACATGATTGGTATTCCTATCAAAAAACAACGGTTGGTCAATCAAGTGATTCAAGGGGGTGAATGGACGATTTACAGCTCCTTTGCTGGTTTCCCCCGACCTTTTTTAGTGAATCGTTTCAATCCAGTTTTGAACACCTGGGAAACCGAAGCGACTTTTAATAACTACGACGCGTTGGGAAATCCAAGCTCTGTTACCCTGCGGGGTTGGGAGCCCGAAACCTACACATGGAACCAAGACCTTCTAACCCAAAAAAACTACCTGGATTTTCAGTGGCAATACGAATACGAACCCAATACCACCTTACTTAAAAAACACACAGAACCCAACGGATTGTTTACCCAATACGCCTACGACAAACTCAGCCGTCTGCGATCCATTAATCAGTACAACGGCAAGGCTACCACCACCATTGGGTACACCTACAGCCCCGCCAATAACCGAATCCGCATAGCAACGGACTACCAAACCGGTGCTGACTTGACTACCGAAAAAGTGTTGGATGGCTTGGGCCGAACCATTCGGCTGAGAAAAATTGGCTATGGACAAGGTGGACAGGATGTTGTTTCTCAAACTGACTATGACCCTGCCGGTCGAGTCAAACGGGACTATCTGCCTGGTTTTGGTGCAGCTTCTTCGGCATTTACCGAATATACCTACGAGGATTCTCCCTTGAGCCGTCCTACTTCTATCACCCACCCAGCACCGCTGGGGGTGGAGACCCTGACCTACGGAAACGAAAATGATCATTTCACCCAAACCCTGACCAACGCATTAGGTGAATACACCCAAACTTTCACCGATACCCGAGGGAGAAAACGTAGAACGGTGCAAGGCAAAGACGGACTGCTGAATACCGCCCTTGCCGGGCAAGTTGGCAATGTCACGCCGTCG
>CAYNRA010000019.1:39797-42015 GCA_964399465.1 uncultured Cytophagales bacterium | reverse complement strand
AAACAGAATTTATACCATAATTCCCTTTTTGGAACTCCCTTACTTCTAGTTCGGTAATTTGTTTATTTCCACTCATTCCGTATCTACCAAACTCTGCACCCTGATAAAACTCTGTTGTATTTTTATAGGAAATAGACGCGTTGTACCCGAGTGTAAATTTCTTTAGTTTGACTTGGTTTCCTAATGTAAAACCGAAGCTAGCATCCATGTTACTTCTTTGTTGCATGGCAGCAAGATTTTTTGAAAATCCACCTAAAATAGCCCGGTAGCGTAAACCCGTCTCACTAGAAGGACGTCCGATAATTTCAGCAAACTGAGGAATATTGGTTGTAGCAGGAATGGCACGCGTTCCATCATCAAAGCCTAGAAAATCCGTTTTACCTCCTTCGTAAGTTAAGTAATTTGGATTAAAGTGAAAATCTGGATTGTAATTCGCACTAAATGAGACACTTCCAACTTTTTCATTTGGAAATTCTTTGGTAGCAATATCGATTACACCACCTGTAAAATCAGCAGGAAGTTCTGCACTGAAAGATTTGTAAACGATGATATTATCCACGACATTTGTTGGGAAAATATCCATTTGCAATGTATTTCTATCTGGATCTAGCCCAGGAATATCCATTCCGTTTAGGGTAGTTTTTGTATATCTATCGCCTAATCCGCGAACGAAAACGTATTTACCTCCTGCGATAGAAACCCCAGGAACGCGTTTCATGGAAGAGGCAGCGTCAGAATCTCCAATTTTCTTGAAATTCGCAGAAGAAATACCATCCATCAATCCTGGTGACTTTCTTTTTAGTGTCATCAATGCAGATTCAGAATTTTTAATAAGTTCTGCTGTCACGACTACTTCCGCAAGCATAGTTTCTGATTCTTTGAGGCGAAGGTTGTCAAAAAGTGTGGTTTCGCCTGCTTTTATATTTACTTGTTTTAGAACAATTGTTTCATAAGAGACGTACGAAACTTTTACTTCGTAAATACCAGGATTGAGAGAAAGACTGAATGACCCGTCAAGATCTGTGCTAGCTCCTGTTGTAGAAGGACCTGTAACAGACACAGTTACTCCGATGAGCGTCTCCCCTGTTTTATTATCTAAAATAGTTCCGCGTAGTATTCCTTTGTTTGACTGAGCGTAAAGAGAAGTTGTAAAAAGAATAAGAAGAAATGTTAAAATGTTTTTCATACAAAATATGGTGTAATTTGTAAATGCTTAAAACTCACAAGCTTACACTTGTGAGTTTTGAAAAAGAAAATAAGATTAGAATCCTGTTAAAGCTCCGTTTGCAGAAGCATATGACCAACCATTGAATGCAGCTACTGTAGCTCCCGTTGTACGCGTAGTCACAGCTTTGGCATGCACGCTTGTTCCGTTTCTGAATACTTCTGTCAATGTAGTACCTGTAGCCAATGTAATTTCTAAGTTATTGAACTTCAGGTCACCGTTAGCGAAAGTCACATCTGAACCAGAAGAAAGAGAGAAATCGCCTCTACCACCTGAAGTTGCTGGACTTGGGAAGTTGAAGAAGTAGATGTTTTCAAAAGTACCTCTTGCACTCGCTCTGAAGTCACCTAGTTCTGCTACTGAAGAACCTTTTACAGAACCATTTTTCACAGTATGACCAGCAAGAAGAGCGCCTTCTGGGCCGTCGATTTCTAGTGCGTGATCTGTTTCACCACAGATAACGATGAAGTTATCGAGTGTTCCTGACCAAGCTTGGTCTGTGTCAAGTGCATCGTCACCAGCATTCCAAACAAGTGCATTTTTTACACTTACTGTACCACCGAACCACTCGATACCATCGTCTTGATTAGCAACTATCTCAATGTTTTCAATGATAGTACCTGAACCAACTCCACCAAGCGTTAAACCGTTGATTTCATTTCCTTCACCAATGTTTGCACCTCCATGACGGATAGACACGTACTTGATTACACCCGAGTTATCTGCTGGATTTGTACCTCCATAAAGACCATTTTGGTCAGACGCTGGAATACCTTCGATTTGAACTGACTCAGACACAGCTGATACAGGTGCATTTCCGAGTACGATTAATCCACCCCAAAGACCACTTAAAGTAGGCTCAAGATTCGGTGATTTGATTTCGCCTGGTTTGATTTCATCAGCAACAGACGTGAAGATAATTGGCTTTTCAGCTGTACCTGCAGCATTGATTTTAGCACCACGAGCGATAATCAAGGCAGTAGCATTTGCACC
>CAYNRA010000019.1:3808-39697 GCA_964399465.1 uncultured Cytophagales bacterium | reverse complement strand
ATATCAATAGAAGAACCTGTTACAGTCGAAGCAGCTTCAGGCTGAGTAACCGCTGGAATGTTGAATACAACTTCTTCCTCACAAGAACTTAGCGTTAGTGTTACCACTGCAGCTACCAGTACAGAAATGTGTCTAAAATTGAATTTCATAAAAGATAAAATTTGTGAAGTAATGTTTATTTTCTTCTTGAATTAAAACAACGTCACAAAAGTAGAGCTCCAATGTTACCCTATTGTTACGTCACAATTATCAAAACGTCACCTAGGATAAAAATAAGAATAAAACAAGATGAGTAGATTAGTTAATGTTGGCTTAATAATTTAATAATAGTCAACTGCTACATTGCACGTTTTAAGAGGAGTTCCCTTTTAAAGAAGAAATCGAATCAATTCAGCTTGATTCATATTGGTGTAATTACAAAGATCAGGGTTATGCCCTGATTCTTTGTTTATAGACCATCGCCCTGCTTAATTTCTTAAAATTCTCTTCATAATTAATTTACAATCAATTCATTATTTTGAAATAAAAAATGAATCCATTATTAGGTACAATTCGTGAGTGGAAGAATTACTTCTTTTTTTTGATTTCTATTGCCGTGTATTATCTCCTTTTCTAATTCTCTCTTTATTCAAAAGGACACTTTCGTGTATCGCTATAAATGAAAGAGAGGCTACCAAAATTGGCAGCCTCTCTTTCATTTATATATTTGTATTAAAAGAAGTTTTATGCAATTAACCAACGGAGGAAAATAAAAAGAACCGCAGATAAGAGAATCGATACAGGAAGCGTAAGTACCCAAGCAATAGCGATATTCCGGATGGTTCCTGCTTGGAGGTTTTTCACTCCTTTACTAGCCACCATTGTACCCGCAATACCAGAAGACAGCGTGTGTGTTGTACTTACAGGCAGACCAAACCCGGAAGCTAAACCAATCGTTGCCGCAGCAACCAACTCAGCAGAAGCACCTTGTGCATATGTTAAGTGAGATTTACCAATTTTCTCTCCTACCGTAACTACGATTCGCTTCCATCCAATCATCGTTCCTAAACCTAAAGAAAGTGAAATCATAAGAATAACCCAGAAAGGTGCATAGTCTGTGTAGGCACGAATCCCTTTTTCTTCTTCAGTAGCTAACTTTTTAAGTGTTTTTTTGTCGGCATCACTTAATTCAATTAGCTCATTGTCCACAATTTTCTTCACATTACTACTAATCAAGAGTACATCTTTTCGAAGCTCTAAATTATCTTTATCACTAAATTTCGCCTTACCAGAGAGATGTTTAAGTTCAGCTACTTTTTCTCTTGTCGTAACAATTCGATTGATATCTGCTTGCGACAAATTTGTGGTATCAATTTTATTCGTAATTTCTTCAATAATGGCCATACTCGGCTTTAATTGTCCTAAATCACTATTTGGATTAATTGAAAAATAGGAGGGTAAGATACCGATTAAGATAAGCATCATCAAACCGATTCCTTTCTGTCCATCGTTACGACCGTGGAAGAAACTCACGAGTGTACATGTGACAATCAGTGACCAACGAATCCAAACTGGAGGTTTTTGGTTTTTCTTTGGCTCAGAAGTGATTTGCTGACGAATTTCTTTAGAAACCGAATTACGGATTACAAACATGAGCACCACTGCCATTGTAAAACCAATCAGAGGAGCGAGGAATAAACCGGTAAAGACACTTTTTGCTTTATCCCAGTTAATGGCTGCTACGCCCATTGTGTTGTCAGGAAGTAAAGCATAACCCAATCCGACACCCAAAATCGCTCCGATGAGCGTGTGCGAGCTTGAAGATGGAAGACCGAAGTACCATGTACCGAAATTCCAGATGATAGCACTCAAAAGCAAGGCCAAAACCATGGCAATACTTTGATATACGTTTTGGTCGATGAGTAGTTCAACTGGGAGTAAATTAACAATACTCAGCCCAACCCCTACTCCACCGGTAATTACTCCGACGAAGTTCATGATACCCGACCAAACAACTGCTTGGGTTGGTTTTAGGGAATTGGTGTAAATAACAGTGGCCACGGCATTTGCTGTATCGTGAAAACCATTGATAAACTCAAAAGCACAAGCCGCGACAATGGCTATGGTGAGAAGTATAAAAATGTCGAGTTCTAGTCCAAACATAAGAATTGAATTAAGTGAATTTCAGTGATTTCATATTGGTGGTGCAAATTTGTACTTATTTTAGTTAAGCCCCAACCCCAAAGAGGCTATCTTGTATTATCAAATAATTAAATTTCCAGAAAATACCTATTATTCTTTGTTTTTGATGGCAAGTTGCCCACAAGCTGCATCAATATCTTTGCCGCGACTTCGACGAACATTTACAATTACACCACGACTTTCTAGGAATCCAGCAAAGTTTTCAATTGCTTTTGGATCTGCATTGACATATTTCGCCTCAGCGATGGGATTGTATTCGATGATATTTACTTTGGATGGGACTTTTTTGGTAAATTCCCAAAGCTCTCTAGCATCGCTTATTTGGTCGTTGAAACCATGGAAAACAATGTATTCCAACGTAATTCGATTTTGTGTTTTGGCGTAAAAATAAGCCAATGCCTCAGCCAAATTTGCCAAACTATTACTTTCATTAATCGGCATAATTTGGTTTCGTTTTTCATCGTTTGCTGCGTGAAGAGAAAGCGCCAAATTAAATTTCACCTCGTCATCGGCTAATTTTTTAATCATTTTGGCAATACCCGCAGTAGAAAGTGTAATTCTACGGGGAGACCAATTGAGCCCTTCGGGTGAAGTGATATGTTGAATTGACTGCAAGACATTGGTATAATTCAATAAAGGTTCGCCCATTCCCATATAGACGATGTTCGTCAAGGGAGCTTGGTAATGTTCTTCCGCTTGCTTTTTGATTAAGACAACTTGGTCGTAAATCTCAGCCGCATCCAGGTTACGCTCTCTATTCATATAACCCGTTGCACAAAATTTACACGTCAGCGAACAACCAACTTGTGAAGAAACGCAGGCGGTCATTCGGTCATCTGCCGGAATGAGGACACCTTCTACTAGATGTCCATCGTGTAGGCGAAAGCCCGATTTGATAGTTCTATCGTTACTTATTTGACTTGATGAAACTTGAACGGGATAAATGGCAAAATTATCTTCTAGAAATTCCCGTGTTTTGACCGATAAATTGGTCATTTCTTGAAACGATATGGCAGATTTTTGCCAAAGCCATTCCCATATCTGTTTCGCACGAAATGCTTTCTCGCCAGAATCCACTAAAAACTGCTTAATCTCTTGGAAACTAGCCTCTCGTATATCTTTTTTACTCTTTTTCAATTCCCTATTTTTTTACAAAATTCCGAAATATATCGCATACCAACAAAGAAATGAATGGGAATAGCGGGAATAGATCTCTACTTCACTTAACAAAATTGAATTATTCACAAAAACCATTGTCTCTTACCAAGAGTTACGTATATTTCTGTGCAATCACGGCAAAAAATTAGACATAAGCGATTCGGTTAATAATAATGTCCTATTTACATGAGATGCCTAGACAAAGTAATCTTTTTTTTATTTATATGTATAACTGAGAGCTTAGGACAGAAGAAAGCAACAGACCCTGTTCCTTTCGGGTATCACTTTATGTCCAAAAAGCAGAAAGTCGCGCATATTCCCTTTGAAATTCATTCCAATTTACTCGTCATAAAAGTCACTATTGATCAATCCGACACGCTGCGTTTTATCCTTGACACAGGTGTCAGTTCGACTATCATCACTGACCCTGAAGTGGCACAAAAGATTGGCTATAAGTATGTTCGTACAGTTTCGATTACTGGTGCAGGCGAAGGGGAACCACTTATGGCTCAGGTTTCTATCGGACATACGCTTCGGCTTGGTGACGTGCAGGCATTCCAACAAAATTTGGTCGTTCTCAACGAGGATATTTTACATCTTTCTGATTTCATGGGCATCCCGATTCATGGGATTTTTGGGTATGATTTGTTCAATACATTTGTCGTAACAATTGATTATGAGAACAAAGAACTCTTTTTACGTTCAAATGAATCTTTTTCACCTCGCCCAAGAAGGTATGGTACGTCTTATCCAATGACCGTTACGCAGAGTAAACCATACATCGAATCTATGTCCATTTCGGTTGGAGATTCTGCTCTACTTCCTGTCCGGTTGGTAATAGATACAGGGGCTGGTCACGCACTTTTATTGAATCAAGAAAGTGAAAGCGGAAAACTACCTTTGCCCTCTAAAGTGATTCGTGCAAATTTAGGAAGGGGCTTAAACGGAAATATTAGTGGACATGTAGGGAGAGTTCAAACGGTAGAAATAGGTTCATTAAAATTACACAATGTACTTGCTTCTTTTCCAGACGAAGCTTCTTTTGGTACTAAATTTCTTGCCCAAGAACAAAGCAGGCAGGGAAGCGTTGGTGGAGAATTTCTGCGAAGATTCCGTGTGACATTTGATTACCGTGGAGGCAGACTATTCCTCAAGCCCAATAAGCAACGAGTACGCGAACCGTTTGAACATGATATGAGCGGACTTGAAATCAGAGGAAAAAACAAAGACCTTAGTCAAGTTTATATACAAAAGGTCGTAGAATCGTCTCCTGCTGAAGAAGCAGGTCTGCAACCTGGTGACGAATTAGTATTCATTAACAATCAACGAGTTACAGACCTGACACTCAGCGAAATATACAAATTATTATCTAGTAAAGAAGGGCGAGAAATCGAGTTATTTATTCGGCGAAACGAAGAAGTTATTTTCACTTATTTTCGACTAAAACGATTTATCTAGTTACCATTTAACCCCAATACTTATACCACCAGTTACTTGAACACCATCATTTTGAATTGCTCGGTCGATATTAGTGCTCAAACCGTTGTAGTTTGAGTATTGTCCTGCATTACCTCCTGATTGCTCCTGTGAAATCACATTAGTATCTAAAAGTCGAAGACCTGCACCGATGGAGAAATCCAGATAAAGATATTGAAACATTGTAAACTGAAGTCCAATGTTCAGACATGGTGTGACACCTACATACGAAATTTTACCAAGATTGGTCACTTTCATTGGCTCAAAAGAACCAGACCCGTTGTTATTTCCTCTTGAATAATCAAAGAAGCTCTTATCGAAATCATTCACTGAGTAATCCATTTTGAGAGTTGGAGCCCAGTAAACACCCAAACTACCGTAATTATCTAACCATGTTCCCTTTTCTAAACGGGTAAATGCGGGTACATACATACGTCTTTCTATTTGCCCTGTTAATCCACTCCATTTACTAAAATTATCAATAGACTCATTCTTGCCACCAATTATTGCGCTACTATTCATCGCTTCATTACTATACCTAATTCCTAACATAACATTGGTACTTCGCGTCTTATCTTTGTTGAAAATCTCCGCACCGAAAGCCATTGAACTTGTAGCTAGTGGAATAGGATATAACTTTAATAGAACCAGCTTTTCAGGTTCTTTTTCTTGGGCAAATGTGTGTAAAAATTGGCCTAGAAGTAGCCCTATCGCCAAAAGCATTGTGGTAATTTTGTGTATCTTTGTTCTCATTATTTTGTTTATTTATATTCAAATGTACGTATACTTTTCATATAAATTTGTACCGTTCATCCATTCCTTTCGTATCTACTCAAAAACATTCAATCATATAAGCCCCATTTATCCAGAAAATGAAATCAAATAAAATCTTTTTGCTACTCGTATTCTTAGGTATCAGTTATTTCTTATACCAAAAAGAAAGTCCAAACGCAACGAATTCATCGTCCACACAAACACTTGGCGAAAACCCATACAAAGCGACAAAATCCAGAATTGACTCCAAAGTAGAAGAAGCTGAAAATTTCCTAGAAAAAGGCAAACAAACGTTAGAGGCCGTTAATGAAGTTAAAAAAGCGGTTGAAAACACGAAGTCTGCCCTCAATGGTGGAAAAACAAAATCAGGAATTGTTCCAAGTGAAGATTTTTTCCCTCCCGTACTCAAAAACGAAGAATTAGTCATTAAGGCAAATTATGCCTTGAGTTATAATGAAAAACACGAACAAGCCGTTTGGGTTGCCTATTTCCTCCGCAAAGAACACGTAATTGGCCAAGCAAGTCGTGACGGTAGTTCGTTTATTCCGGACCCAGCCGTTTCTACACAAACAGCCGTTACGTCTGATTACGCGCGAAGTGGCTTTGACCGCGGACACTTGGTTCCCGCTGCTGATTTCAAATGCTGCCAAGATTTGATGGACGAAACTTTCTACATGAGCAATATTAGCCCGCAAGCACCTGAATTTAACCGCGAAATTTGGGAACAACTGGAATCGCAAGTAAGGCAATGGGTACGCCGCGATAAAGAATTACTTGTTATTACGGGCTCCGTGATTGGTGAAAGACCTAAAAAAATTGGAAATAAAACCAAAATATCCGTCCCAACTCACTTTTACAAAATTTTGGTTTACCAACCCAACCAACTTGCATCTGCCCGAATGATTGCCTTTTTACTACCGAACAAGGCAAGTTCTACAAAAAAATTAAGTGTCTATGCCAAAAGTGTGAAGGAATTGGAGGCATTTACAGGAAAGGACTTCTTTTCAAACATGCCCAAAAATTGGCAGTATAAATTGGAAAAACAAAATAATTGGATTGACTGGGCTAATTAAGTACACAAACTATGCAATCCTTATCTGTTGATTATTTACATATACTGCTACAATCGCTTAGAAATAACTTCTCTCAGGGCGATGATAACAAAAAAGAATTACTTGCGTTTTTTCAAGACTCCAAAGAAAAGCACCTTCTTTCTAAACAGTTAGTCACCTTACTAAAAGACCGTAAATTGGTGGCACTTCTGAGTGAGGTGGGAATAGACGACCAAAAGGGTTTCTTTAGTGAAATGAGTACCCGACTCGTTTACAAATTCCTCCCGCCTATTTTCTCTGATGCTGAGTTTACCAAAGTTATTCAACTTTACTTCTATAAGAAAGACGACTTTAAGTGGCTTCAAGCCATTTCCCAAGATGAACTGGCTGCTTTCTTCCTTTCTCTTCCACCTGAATTATTTTTGTCAGTTCAAAAACATGTGGAAAAAGAGTTTGTCAATACTATTTATGTTTTGGCGCACAAAATAGCCTCCATCGGTATTGAACAAGAGGTAATTGCTAAATTACCGCATTTAGATGACCTAGAATCGCCTTTTTTGGGTTTAAGCAGAGAAGTCACTTTGTATGTGGAGCGTAAATTAACGGCTTCCAATAAAGATACAACGACTGACTTTGGACAGATTAAAATCATGGTTTCACAATGTAAATCACAGATAAATTTGCTGTATAAACACAAGGACAAGTTCGGGATTTCCTTAAAAATGACGGTATTGATACGTAGATTGGAGAAATACTTATCCCGTTTACTTCAACTTCTTTCTTGGCTTGAGGCAAAAACACCGGAGGCTAGAGCGCTTTTAACATCCAAAATTCTTCAAGAAATTGTTTATACTCAGAATACAAAGTACAGTCTAAGGAGATACGTGGCCGATACATTGCAGTTTCTGTCTTTCAAAGTAGTAGAAAACACCTCCAAAACGGGCGAAAACTACATCGCTTCTTCTAAAAAAGAATATTGGAAATTATTCAGAAAAGCCTTGGGTGGTGGTATCGTTGTAGCTGTTTTATGCGGGATAAAAACAACCATATATTACCAACATTTCCCTATTTTTTGGGAAGCCCTTTTTTATAGTTTAAACTATTCGATTGGCTTTATCCTTATTCATTTATTGCGGTTTACATTGGCAACCAAACAGCCCGCCATGACCGCCTCCACCATTGCAGCGACTTTAAGCAACGGAGGAAAAAATCCAGGTTGGCTTACCAATTCAACGCGTTTGCTTACCAACTTAACCCGAAGTCAGTTTATCTCTCTTTTAGGTAATGCGCTCATCGCCTTTCCGATTGCCTACGGACTTTCTTGGCTCAACTTTTGGATTACCGGTTATCATATTGCAAGCCCTCAGAAAGCTTATAAAATGATTCAAGAATTGCACTTACTAGATAGTTTAGCCCTACTTCACGCAGGGATTGCTGGTATTTATTTAATGATTTCTGGATTGATTTCTGGGTATTACGAAAACAAATGGATTTACAGCTCCATGCAAGAAAGAATCTCTCAAAATACCTATTTAAAAGCGATTCTGAAACAGGAAAAACTAACGCAATATGCTGCATTTCTGACCAGAAATATCGGAAGTTTAACAGGAAATTTTTTCTTAGGGGTTTTTCTTGGAACTACCGCAGCTGTTGGATTTACGCTGGGTTTACCGATTGATATTCGGCACATTACGTTCGCATCAGGTAATTTTGGACTTGCTGCTGCCAGACTTGGTGAAACCTTGCCCCTCGCTCTCATCGTTCATTCTTTAGTCGGGGTGGCGGTGATTGGGCTCATCAACGTTATCGTCAGTTTTGGTTTATCCATTGTCATTGCACTAAGTTCACGCGGAACAAATTGGCAGGAAATCAAACAGTTAAGTAAAAGTGTATTTCTCCATTTCTTCCAAAATAGCCTCAGCTTTGTTTATCCTGTTCAAGATAAATCTAAGAAGAAATGAAGTCTGTTTTACCCTTCATTCCAGCGATAAAATATACTTTCTTGACACCGTATTACGATGTAATTATCCGTCTGGTGGTTCCTGAAAAGAAAATTCGAAGGTTTGTGGCAAATCTAGTTTTCGATAAAAAAGAGGGAAAACTACTTGATGTAGGAGTAGGAACAGGAACGCAACTAGCTTATATTCAAGAAATTAATCCTTCTCTTAGATTGTATGGATGGGATGTAGATGAACAAATTATGGAGACGGCTCACCAGAAAATTGGTCATTTTGCCCATTTGATATGTACGCCTCCTTCATTGATTCCATTTCCGGACAATCACTTTGATATAGTCGTGTGTACGTGGGTTTTTCATCATTTGTCAAACGAGCAAAAGAAAGAGCTTTTCAAAGAAATTCACCGTGTTCTTAAACCCAAGGGACAATTCCTGTTCGGAGATTGGGGAAAGCCCAAAACTATTTGGTTACGAATGGCGTTTTGGCTAGTGCAATTGTTGGATAATTTCGAGACCATGCACGCGCATGAAAAAGGAGAAATTCCTGAACTTATCACACAAGCTGGATTTGACAATAAACAAGAGAGAGCTCATTTCCCTACATTGATGGGCTCATTTTATATTATTACGGCAAATAAGCCAACTTAAACTGTCTCATTTTCATGGAATTACAACTTACCTCTTCGTACAAACCAACGGGAGACCAACCTCAAGCTATTTCTCAACTGACCGAGGGCATTCTTCGGGGCGATCGTGCCCAAGTACTGCTCGGTGTAACGGGCTCTGGAAAAACATTTACGGTGGCAAACGTCATACAGAATGTCAATAAACCCACCTTGATTCTTAGTCATAACAAAACACTTGCAGCCCAATTATACGGAGAATTTAAGCAGTTTTTTCCAGAAAACGCGGTGGAATACTTCATTTCCTATTACGACTATTACCAACCCGAAGCGTTCATTGCCACCACTAATACGTATATCGAAAAGGATTTAATGATAAACCAAGAAATTGACAAATTGCGTTTATCCACGGTTTCTTCGCTTATGTCAGGTCGGCGTGATATTATCGTCATTGCGTCTGTTTCTTGTATTTACGGTGCTGGAAATCCGCAAGAGTTCAAACAAAGTATCATTCATATCAAACTTGGCGATATGATTAGTCGAAACCAACTCTTGTTTCAGTTTGTAGAAATTCTTTATTCACGGACAGAAGCGGAATTTTCACGGGGGACTTTTCGTGTAAAAGGGGATACCGTTGATATTTATCCGAGTTACGCTGATTTTGCGTACCGAATTGTATTTTTTGGTGAAGAAGTAGAAAGTCTCTCCCGCATTGACCCCATCAGTGGAAAGAAAATCAGTACTGAAAAAATGGTTGTTCTTTTTCCTGCTAATTTATTCGTGACAGGTAAGGAAGTCATGTTTGAAGCCATGAAGGAAATTCAAGACGAGATGATGGCGCGAGTCAAATATTTTGAGAGTGAAGGGCGGCTATTGGAAGCACAGCGAATACAAGAAAGAACAGAATTTGACTTGGAAATGATGCGTGAGCTAGGATACTGCTCAGGAATCGAAAACTATTCTCGTTTTTTTGATAAGCGAAAACCTGGGGAGCGTCCTTTCTGTTTGCTTGACTATTTTCCGGATGATTTCCTTTTGGTAGTCGATGAAAGCCATGCGTCTATCCCACAAATTCGTGCTATGTGGGGAGGCGACCGTTCCCGAAAAGAAGCGCTGGTTGACTATGGTTTCCGGCTTCCTTCCGCAATGGATAATCGGCCATTGACATTCAATGAATTTGAACAATTAACACCACAAACTATTTTCGTCAGTGCCACGCCAGCAGATTATGAACTACGAAGAACCGAGGGAATTGTGGTCGAACAGATTATTCGTCCAACAGGTTTACTTGACCCCAAAATTGATGTACGCCCAAGTCTCAATCAAATCGATGATTTATTAGAGGAAATCCATCTGCGCGTCCAACGCCAAGAACGGGTTTTAATTACAACCTTGACCAAGCGAATGGCCGAAGAACTGAGCAAATATTTAGAAAAAGTAGGGATAAAGGGGAGATATATTCATTCGGAGGTCAAAACAATGGATCGTGTAGAGATACTTCGTGAATTGCGATTAGGGGTTTTTGATGTACTGGTTGGTGTCAATTTACTCCGTGAAGGCCTTGATTTACCAGAAGTTTCTTTGGTAGCGATTATGGATGCCGACAAAGAAGGATTTTTACGAGATATTCGTTCCTTAATTCAAACAATTGGTAGGGCGGCACGTAACCAGAATGGTCAAGTAATCATGTATGCGGATAAAATAACGGGTTCTATGCGGCAAGCGATTGATGAGACAAATCGCCGCAGAAGTATTCAAGAAGCATATAATACGGCAAATGGCATCACACCAACCACTATTTTGAAAAGCCGCGAAGCGATTATGGAACAGACGTCGGTTGCAGACTTCAAAGCCTCTACTAAAATGTATTTGGAGCCTGAAGGTGCTGCCTTAGCTGCAGACCCGATTATTGCGTATATGAATGCTTCGCAATTGGAAAAACTCATGAAAGAGACACAGCGAAAAATGGAAACTGCCGCCAAGGAATTAGATTTCTTGCAAGCAGCCCGTTTGCGAGACGAGATAAAACAAATAGAAGCTCGACTAGAGAAGGTTCAGAATTAATAAAAAGCCCTGTCTTTGCGAAGACAGGGCTTTTTACTTTATCCAGAAGGAAAGTACCAAGATTATTTCTTAGTAGCTGCCATATCAGGATTTAATAGATCGTAGAATTGGTTCAAACGTGGCATCAAGATGATACGTGTTCTACGGTTTTGCTGACGACCCGCTGGTGTGTCATTTGGCGCTAAAGCATTGAACTCACCGCGACCAGCTGCAATTAATTTGTTTGGATCTACACCAAAATCTTTCTGAAGAATACGAACAACAGATGTTGCTCTCTTTACGCTTAAATCCCAGTTGTCAACCAACACATCGTTTGCATACGAAACGTTGTCTGTGTATCCTTCGATCATTACATCAAGATCTGGGCGAGATTGGATGATTTGAGCGATTTTACCTAATACTGCTTTTGCTTTAGGTGTCACTCTGTAACTACCAGAACTGAATACCATTCTATCAGAAAGGTTTACCATCACGACTGTTCTATCCACAGTAATTTCTACGTCTTGGTCAGCAATTCCTTCTGCCAAAACACCTTTCAAGTTAACAGCTAATGCTAGATTGATTGAATCAGCTTTTGATTTTGCTGCTTGAAGAAGTGCGATGTACTGGTCTTTTTGCTCTAATTGGGCAAGCGTACGATCAATGTTTTTATTAGCTGTTTGCGAGAGAACAGTCAGGTTACCCACTTGTTCCATCTGAGTATCTCTCAATTTTCTCAAATCAGAAACTTGTGATCTCAAATCAGCGATTTGCTCATCACGAAGTTGGATAGTTGACTGGTTTGTTTTTGTTAAGCTTTCTTTCTCTTGCTCACAAGCAACCAACTTATTTTTAAACTCATTGATCATGTTGCCTCTTTTTTCGAGGTCGGCGTTTGCTACTTCTAGTTGTTGTTGAAGATCAACATACTTTTTCTTAGCCACGCAAGACGACATAGCGATACTCACCATGGCGCCCAAAGCAAGCATTTGGGTTAGCTTCATAAATAATAGATTTTAAATTGATTCAAAATTTCTTCCAACGCAAAAATAATGTAATATTTCAAATTATCATATTTTGGGCTGTTTATCTCTACCAAAACCAACTATTTTACGATATGAAAGGTTTGCATTCTTTCATTTTACCTAGATTAATTACTGTTTAATAGGGGTTTTTGCAATAAATTCTTCACTTTTTCGAGTGGAAGTGCCTCCACTTTTCCTTGATGACCCTCTGTTGTCTGTGCATGAAAAAGGGAGTTCAGAATTGCCTCCTCAGTTGCTTCAATCACTGCTAAAAATAGAGGGGAAACGGCTTCGTTTGTCAATTCATTCGCTGCTTGTAGTCTGTTTGGATTGTTATTTTTAATCCGTAACTCCTGCGCGGTAGAAAAAGCAATGACGTAATCACCCGATCCATTAGAAGCAATACCACCTGTTTTTGCCAAGCCAAACATCGCTCTACTTGCTAAACGCTCAAGATTACGCGAAGACAACGGAGCATCTGTTGCCACAACAATCATACAAGACCCATCTGTTGGGTCGTTTAATTTATCGCTCAAATAATACCTCCCCAATTCTTTTCCAATATTTTTTCCGGCGACATGCAAAACACCTCCAAAATTAGTTTGAACCAATACACCCACGTGGTATCCGCCCAAAGAAGCAGGTAACTGACGAGAAGACGTTCCGATGCCCCCTTTCCAACCAAAACAGACAGTTCCTGTTCCAGCTCCCACATTTCCTTGCAACACCTCTCCTGTTTTTGCGGTTTGTATCGCAGCCAAAACATCCGAAATTTGAACGGATTGACTTCGAATATCATTCAAAAAACCATCGTTTGTCTCGCCTACGACTGGGTTTACAGAACGAACTTCCTTATTTTCTGGACGGTTCAATGTATATTCTATCAAAGCTTGGGAGGCGACAGGAACAGCAAGCGTATTCGTCAGGATAATGGGTGTTTCTAGGTTTCCTAATTCTTTGATTTGAGTATAACCAGCTAGTTTTCCAAATCCATTGCCAATGAATACGGCAGCCGGAACTTTTTCCTGAAAAATTGAACCATCATGCGGAATAATTGCCGTTACGCCTGTTTGCACTCGCATCCCTTCTCGAATGGTTGTATGACCAACTTTCACACCCGGTACATCTGTGATGGCATTCCATTTCCCTATGGGAAGAACACCTATTTCGAGTCCCCAGCGGGTACGCGGGCCGCCAAGTTCTGGCTTTTGTGCTTGCAACATAGTCAGAGAGGAGATATAAAGAAAAGTAAAAAGAAAGATGTTTTTCATAATAGATTAGCGAGTTTACGCCACGTTTATAAACAAAGATATTTTATCATTCCAAGAAAAGTAAAAGTTTACAAACGAAAATCTAGAAAATCACATCCTAATCACATAAAAAAAGCGACTCATGTATGGAGTCGCTTTTTTATTTTTAAACAAGGAGAAATTACAAAACAACTACTCCGTTTTCATCAGATGAAACTCCACTCGGAACAAACTTATCTGCTTCTTCGTCATTTAACCAAGTTGAATCATCTATCACATATCTAAATTGTACTTCCTGATTGATAGGCAATTCAATAGTAGTTTTGAACTCACCTGTTTTTTGTTTTTTCAACAAAGTTGCCGTTGCATCCCATTCGTTGAACTCACCTACAACCGCAATTTTTTTTGCTCCATCTACTAACTCTGCAGGTACTGCGAAAGTTACTTTACACAATGGTTTCGATTTTAAGAATTGCTTCTTGATAGCCATAAAAACGTTTATTTAGTTTACCTTACAAAGTAAGGTATTTTACTAAGTAAATCAATGACTATCAAGTAGTTAAGACTTAAAATTCTTCAAATAATGCAATTAATCGTACAAATAAATATATTATAGTTGTCTGTCTTTACTTAATGCTGATGAATCAATCGTGCTGCATCCTTCGCAAAATACGTCAAAATGATCTTTGCTCCTGCCCGTCGGATACTCAATAACATTTCCATCATGGCTTTATCTCCATCGAGCCAACCGTTCTGTGCTGCTGCTTTAATCATCGCATATTCCCCAGAGACATTGTAAGCGGCAATCGGTAACGGAAACGCGGTATGTAGCTGATGGATAATATCCAAATAGCTCAAAGCAGGCTTGACCATTAAAATATCTGCTCCTTCTGCCATATCCAACTCACCTTCTATCAGTGCTTCCCTACTGTTTGCTGGATTCATTTGATACGTTTTTTTATCGCCAAATTTGGGTGCAGACTCCAACGCATCGCGGAAAGGGCCGTAAAAAGCACTCGCATATTTCGCTGTATAGGACATAATGGAAACATGACTAAAGCCTTCGTCATCTAGCAATTCCCGAATATACCCAACTCGGCCGTCCATCATATCCGACGGGCCAATAATATCCGCACCCGCGCGTGCTTGAGCCAATGCCATTTTACCCAAAACATGTAACGTTTCGTCGTTGATAATCTCCCCATTCCGAACAATTCCATCATGTCCATCACTCGAATATGGATCCATCGCCACATCTGTCATCAAAGCTAGTTCTGGAAATTTCGCTTTTACTTCTGCCAAAGCACGCAAATAAAACGTATCAGGATGGTAACTTTCTGTCGCCAATCCATCTTTTTTGGCCTCTGGATAATTGGGAAATAGACAAATAGAACGAATCCCGAGGTCAACGACTTCCTTTAATTCTTCGAGAAGCGTATCGATAGAATAACGATGAATACCCGGCATAGAGGCAATCGGCTGGCAAACTCCTTGCCCCTCTTGGATGAACATCGGATAAATAAAGTCATTTACTTGCAGCTGATTTTCAGCTACCAAAGAACGTACAGCTTCTGATTTTCTATTTCTACGTGGACGACGTTGATTCATCTGGATTTAAAAATTTAATGGATCTAAGTATTTAAAATGACCGTTTAACGCAATCATTTTCTTTGCTCTTTCTATTTTTTGCAACATTTCTACGGCTTCTCTCAAGTGATTGGCAATGTATGCAAGGCGGTGATTTTCCGTATTTATCTGTAAGAGTAAAAACTCTTCCGTTAGTGAAAAACCAATTTTATGTCCCAATTGGAAGCTCAAAGGATATGTTTCAAAATCTTTGAACTCAAGTTCTGTATCTGTTAATTGCTGGAACTGGTCGAATAACTCAAGAACACTCTCTGTATTTTGTGCAAAAACATCCGAAATTTCATACGAGGTAATAGGCTCAATTTCTGCACCTGCATATAATTTAGTCGGCATAGGGTTTTCGAGAGTTACTATACGAAATAAGCCGTTTCCCTTCGTTTGAATATCCATTTCCCCAGTAGGGTATGTATTTATCAGAGAAGTAACAAACATACGCGTACCTACAGACATCAATTTGCCATCGATATAGGGTACAATTCCAAAGGGAATTTCTTCCTCCATACATTCTTTAACAAGCTGCCTGTAGCGAGGTTCAAAAATATGTAAATTGACCGGTTCCGATGGAAAAGCAACGAGGCTAAGGGGAAATAAAGGGAGCATAGTTCAGGTATTCTATAGTCAATTAATACATAATTATCTTCTTTTTCCTCTTTATGGCTGCTGTGCTTCTGGTTTTTCAATAGTCAAACCCATGGTCAAGATACCTGCGAGTGGATCTTGACGCATGTATTGTTCTATTTTAAGTGTGTATGTACCAGGTGTGGGAAATCGAAAATCCTGAAGTGATGTTGCCTTGATTTGATGATCAAAAAGATCACCTATTCCATCCCCAAGTGGTTTTCCTGTTTTCGGATCAAAAAGTATAATTTCTTCCATTTTAGATCTCAAAATACGACCAGAGCTATCTGACAGGGTATACTTTATAAACAAATTATAATATGCATAGTCCACATCATTCCGAACAACATAATAGTAATTCAAAGGCTCTTGTGGTTGTTCCACTCGAAATGTGAATGATGGTATGTCACGTACACGCCAACCGATTTCTGGGAAATCATGTTTGGCTTTATAGACACCGTCAACCTCACAACTAAATAACAAAAGACTTAAGGCTATTAAGGATGAAATACTAGCAAAAGACTTAAAAAAAGGAATTTTCATATACGAAATGTCAACTAGGTGATGAATCGTTTCTATTCTCCGAACCAGGCTTTTGATTTCCTCTGTTCGGTTGGTTGGGACGTCTTCTTTTGTGTTTTGATTTGTTGAAAGGCGTTGCAGGTTTTGTATTCTCTCCGTTTGTTTCAGAAGTAGGCGAAGGTGTAGCCGTAGCTCCTTTTTTTACTTCTTTTTTGGCAATAGGCATATTTGATTTTACGGGTGAAGGTGTTGCCTGTACAAGAGTTTGTTTAGCACCAGGTGCTGTTTTAGCAAAAGGTGGCTTGTTTTTCTTACCCGACTTACCTCTAGCTGCCAATTTTTTATCCAGACGAGAAAGTTCATCGTTCATCAACTGTTTCTCCGTGACTACAGGAGCGTGTTGGTTCAAATCCTCCAATGATTGTGGCTTTTCTCCTTTTTTGTTCAGCTCAATGATTTCTACTACTTGCTGGCAAGGAATTGGATACCAATTGGAATCATTATTATAACTGAACCACATAATCCGACGGAAAATATCTGTCTTTTGTAGATGGGCTAATCCCTTTTGTGTAGCCAAAGGTCTATCTACATTCGGGATATCTGCGAGGGCATCTACATACGTTTCTAGTTCGTAGTTGAGACAACATTTCAAGCGCCCACATTGCCCAGAAAGCTTAGCTGGATTGAGAGATAAATTTTGGTATCTCGCCGCTGAAGTCGGGATTGCCTTGAAATCCGTCAACCATGTACTGCAACATAATTCGCGCCCACACGAACCAATACCACCCAATCGAGAGGCTTCTTGGCGGAGGCTGATTTGCTTCATTTCAACACGAATTTTGAATTCTCCAGCTAATAATTTAATTAATTCACGAAAATCGACACGATCTTCAGCTGAATAATAAAAAGTTGCCTTTGAATTATCTGATTGATACTCTACATCGGAAAGTTTCATTTGTAAATTCAACGACCGAATGATATCTCGTGCGCGGTACATAGTAGGCAAATCTCGATTGATTGCCTGCTCATGCTTCTCCATATCCCGTTCGTTGGCTACTCGTAGAATTTTGGGAAGTTCACTCGTATCTGCAATGTTTTTCTTAATCATTTGGAGTCTAACAAGTTCTCCTTGTAAAGAAACACTGCCGATATGATATCCTGAGGCCATTTCACATACCACAAAATCACCTGTATAAATATCTAAGTGCTCCGCATTTCGTACATATTCTTTACGACCGCCCTTGAACTTCACTTCCACCACATCGTAGCGCAAATGTGAGGGAACATCCATATTGGAAAGCCAGTCAAACGAATTTAATTTATTGCAGCCACTCGTTCCACACGAGCCATTATTATTACATCCACCAACCGATTTATGATTCGATTCTTGATTTTTATCGGTAATCCGGATACTTCCGCAACCACCAGACGAACATTGTCCACATCCCATACCTATTCAGTTGTTTATATGAAGTTAAAACTTCATTAAATCCTTTCCAATGTCTTTTCGAAAATACTTCCCATCAAATTTGATAGAATTTGCTGTTTTCTGAGATTTCTCAACAGCTTTTGCTAGCGTCTCGCCTAAGGCGGTACAAGCCAATACACGACCTCCATTTGTTCTAATTCGTCCGTCTTGCTCAAGAATAGTACCCGCATGAAAAACAAGTACTTCTTTATCATCAGAATGAGTGAACGAAATTTCGTCTCCTTTTTGGTATTCCTCTGGGTAACCACCAGCCACAACGACGGTAGTCACGGCAGTACTCGGATTTACAGTTAGCTGAACTTTATCCAATTCTCCCTTAGCAGCAGCTTCCAAAACAGTTAGTAAATCAGTTTCAATACGTGGTAAAACGACCTCTGTTTCTGGATCTCCCATCCGCACATTATATTCAATAACTTGTGGTTCCCCATCCGTATTCATCAATCCGATGAAAATGAATCCAGCATAATGAATTCCCTCTTCTTGTAAGCCTTTGAGTGTGGGTAAAACAACTCTTTCTTCCACTTTGTCGATAAATTCTTTTCCTGCAAACGGTACAGGAGAAACAGCCCCCATACCACCCGTATTCAATCCTGTATCGCCCTCTCCAATGCGTTTGTAATCTTTAGCTTCTGGTAAAATGAGGTAATTTTTGCCATCTGTCAAAACAAAAACGGAAAGCTCAATACCTGTCAAAAATTGCTCAATCAAGACTTTTTCACTGGCTTGACCGAATTTTTTATCAAGCAACATTTCTGTCAGTTGTGTTTTTGCATCGTCGCGACTTTCTGTAATAATCACGCCTTTTCCAGCAGCCAAGCCATCTGCTTTTAATACATACGGTCCAGAATACGTATCCAAATAATCTAAACCAGCCTCCAACGTGGAAGCCGTAAATGTAGCGGAAGAGGCAGTAGGAATACCATACTTGACCATAAAATCCTTTGAAAAATCTTTGCTACCCTCCAAACGAGCACCAGACGCATCCGGACCAACAATCAAGATATCTTGTAGTGTAGGTTTTGATTTAAAATAATCTACGATTCCTTTCACCAGAGGTTCTTCAGGCCCTACAACGACTAAATCAATGGAATGTGTGATTACGGCAGTCTCGATAGCAGCAAAATCGGAAACAGAAATGGGTAGATTGGTAGCAATTTTTGCTGTCCCTGCATTACCAGGTGCAACAAAAAGGGATGTACAACGAGGAGAAGAAGCAATTTTCCAAGCAAATGTGTGTTCACGGCCACCAGAGCCTATGATTAAGATATTCATTTCGCGTTAAATTCTGTATTTGTTCAAAAAAAGTAAATTAGCTTGGCTTATCAGTAAATGTGTACTTTAAAGCGCAAATAACTCAATTTACCATTTTACAAAGGTCGTTAAGAATTTCTTAAAATGAAAATCAATGTTTATACCTATATTATTAGCAACAAATGCGCAACGATTTGTTTTTTTTTCAGCTGTTTCATGTATTTTTGGTAAATACCTGAAAACAAATCATTTCTAGACCATGAAATACAAACAAATAGCCGTCTTGCTACTCGTCTCTCTATATCATCCCCTACATGTAATCTGCCAAAGTAATTTTGATACTTCTCCACCTCCTCTTATCTTGGAAATAAGACAAAATGGGATTTACCAAATCACTGGTCAAACTCTTCAAAAAGCAGGTTGGGATTTAACGAATATAACAAAAAAACACCTTCGACTTTTTCTACATGGCAAAGAAATTCCCCTCTTGATTTCAAACGAAAATGCTAATTTATCCCAAACGGATACACTTTTATTTTATGGGAAAAAAAATAGCGGTGAACTTGATTCTCTCCTCTACACATCTCGAAAACGTGCGAATCCTTTTGTATCTATCTTTAAGGAAGCCAATTATTATTATTTGACACATTCCGAGAAAGAAATAGGAAAGCGGATTCCCAAGACTTTACCAAAAATCAATATGCCAATCTCTGATGTCGCCATTCAAAAAGATGACTTTATTTTTGATGAATCTTACTCGACCAACGCGACCATCGGACTTGTCCCGGTTTTACAACAAAGTACTTGGGAAGAAGGCGAAGGTTGGAGTGGATTACCACGAAGTGCAGATACAACCAATCAAGGAATATTTCAATTAACAAACCTTCCAAAAGACTCCATACAAGTTTGGATTCGTCTGGCTGGCCGCTCCCGAGTTTGGCACTCTTTACGTGTGGAGATCGCAAATTTATCTCAAGATATTACGATATCACCCTTTGGTTGGAAGGATATCTTGTTCCAATTACCTGCTAATGTAGCCACCCAAAAACATATTCCTTGGAAAATAACAAGTCTGCAAAAACAACCGTTGGACTGGTTTTCTTTTTCTTTTGTTCAAATTCAGTATCCCTATTCTTTATCCAAAATTTATCCTACTTTTTCAAATGAATCCATTCATGTACCGGCTAATTCTTCTTATTTATTTCTTCTAGAACCTACTACAAATTTGTGGGATATTAGTGAGGTAGATTCTCCAAAATTGATTGATTATCAAGCAACAAATACATCAATCCCTTTTCAATCAAGAGACACAAATACGACAACGCTTTTTCATTCTACTGCCTATTTATCGCCAGCATCGGTTCGACAAGCAGAAACGCTAAACGTACCCAAATCAGGAACAAATTTTGTATTTATCACCTCGAAACAATTAGAAGAAAAAGTAGGTGAATACGCGGTTTACAGATCAACAGCCCAAGGTGGAAATTACACGCCATTTGTCATGACAACCGAACAAATTCGGGATTCTTTTGGCTACGGAGAAATTACTCCTTGGATGATTCAAAAAGCGCTGAAAGCATTTGACTCTGAATTAGCAAAAAATACGCATATCTTTCTCATTGGCCGTGGTATGAGTTTTCCTGGAAAAATCGCTAATTCTAAACAAGAAAACCTAGTCCCGACTTATGGATATCCTGCCTCCGACCTTCTCCTAACCACCGAATTTGATCAATTCGATGCCCCACCAGCCTATCCAATTGGTCGGTTACCTTGTATAAATGAGGAAGAAATAACTGTATATCTGAAGAAAGTACAAGAATACGAAAAACAAAATCAACCTTATCTACTTCAAAAAAAAGTACTTCATTTAAGCGGAGGCAGAGGAACAGCAGAAAGAGAACAATTAAAAAAAATACTCCAAAACGTCGCCGAAAAAACCAAAGGTGGTAGTTTATCACCAACTTTTTGGACGAAAAGTAAATCAACAAACGAAGAAGTAGAAAAGGTAAGTATTCAAAAAGAACTTCAAGAAGGAGTAGGAATGATTACGTTTTTAGGACATGGCGCTTCTTCTTATTTGGATTTTGACATTGGTTTTGCATCAAATCCAAGCAATCAAATTGAGAATTCAGGGAAATATCCTCTATTATTTTTCAATGGTTGTGGTGTCGGAAATATTTTTAATCGACGAGAAACGCTGACCACCGACTGGCTTTTGGCGGAGAATAAAGGAGCAATCGCTGTACTTGCCCATTCGTTTTGGAGCTTTTTAGGCCCAACAGAAATGTATCTCCAAACTTTATACGATGTACTATTTAACCAAGAAACAGACAGAGATGTCAGTATCGGGCAAATTCAGTTGGACGTATATAAAAAACTGCAACAACGCGCAAAAACAGACGGCTATTTGCGTGCAAATATTCAACAAATCATTTTACAAGGTGATCCCGCACTCGTATTGTTCAAAAAAACACAACCTGATTTATCCATAGACAAAAACTCAATTTATCTTCAATCAACAAAATTGAGTAAACCTATATTCGAAAATGACTCTATGTTTGTCGTCATTCCTATTCAAAATCGAGCGAAATACAGTCATGGCACAAAGTACAGAGTGGAAATAACCAGTCATGGCAATCAAAAAGAAAATTACGTACAAGATTTTCCCCTTTTTGCTTACCAAGATACATTGATACTACCTATCTCTACCAGAAATCAGCCTTATCAAATACATATTGATATAAACCCTGAAAAAAGTATTCAAGAATATACCCAAGAAAACAATAAAGTAATTATACAACTCCCTGATTTTCAAATATATGGGAAATACACTACGTTTCCAGAAGCATTTTATAAGGACATTACACCTCCTTTGCTTTATCTTACCACGGTCGCTAAAATGGTTCAACCAATAGATACATTACCCACAAAATCCTTCCTTTATCTTGAATTAATGGACAATGAACCCTTGGATTCAACCAAAGCCGAGAACCTACTTCAAGTTTTTTACCGTACTTGCCCAACATGCGATACCCACCTTTTACCTTTTGATAAACTTAAACGAAACACATCCAGAAGTATCTCGTTTCGCTTCCCACTTCATGGATTTTCCTCAGGTCAATATGAATTTGAGTCGCAAGGAAAAGACAATAAAGGTAATTTTTCCAACTTTCTTCAAAATTCCTTGTATCTCAAAGAAGAAATCCAATCATTTCTACATGTGAACCCGAATCCGTTCAGTGGTTATTTACACACTACATGGGAAGTCGAGGCAGCGGATACAAAAGGATTTATTGAAATCATAAATTTACAAGGGATAGTTGTGTATTCAAACGAAGTTAACTTGGCAGTAAAAGAACATATCATTCATACAAAAAATTGGCAATCAGGTACTTATATCATTTCTATCAAGTGGAAAAATAAAGAAAATGAATGGCAAAGAAAGCAATTAGTCATTCAGTGTATTCCCTAATCGAATACGGGATATAGTTCGTTCATACCCATTTGTAATGATACCTAAACCGATGCAATCAGGTGAATCTTCACAGTACTTGAGGTTCACTTGGTATTTTTGCAAAAGTCCGATCGAGGGTGCATACCATTCTATGTGTTTTTGAAGATGAATGAGGGAAGAATCGGCTTGATACGTAATTTCTGTAGCCAAAGGAACTACTTTTTCTTGCCATTTTTTCTCGATAAGGAGAGTAGAAACCTGAGCAGAAGTACTGTTCAGGCCAGTTCTTGTAGTAAATATTGGCCAAGATTTATCAGTATAGAGAGGGAATTGAAGTTTCGTATTCCATTGATTCTTCTCATAGACTACAAACGAAGCAGGGGTTTGTTTAACGAGTGAAATAGAATCCAACTTCCAGGGTGACGTCAAGGAAGAAGCAGAATAGTATTCGACGATAAAGACCTGTCCATTAAACCTTAATGAATCCATAAAAAAGACCATTTTTAAATAGAATCGATGGCTTTTCGGAGCTTCATTAGGAATATGAACCCGTTCATTCACTTCAAAAAATTGGGTCATACCGTCGAAAAGTGGAATAGAAGACCAAGAAAGCGGGGCTTCCACTCTTTCTTTTTCACAACCTATGCAGCAAAAAATCAAGAGGAAGGAGGAAAATTGTTTAACCAAATCAAGAAATACGTTATTTTGAAGCATTGTTCAATTTGTTTCATGGATACTTTTTTATTTTTCAAAACCTCCTCTTTAGTAATTTTCCATTTTGCCCACTCTTTTTTTGAAATAAACAAGTTCTCTTGAAAAGTCATTTCTGTTTTCTCTGGAAATGCTTGCAGTAAATTTCTCAAAGAATGGCACAAATACGTGGTAAATGTAGCCTTGGAGGTTCTTTGTCTTATTTTTTCAGGTAAAATTCCCTTCATTGCTTCTCGCAACAATCCTCTTCGGGCGCCCAAAGCAAAATTTCGTTCACTCGAGAAACAGAGTGCCCATTCGAACAAATCAAAATCTTGCAAAGGAAAGACAACCTTTGTTCCATACGTTCGTCCGAGAACATACAACAATTCGTTTGCGGTAATAGTAATTTGTGAAAAGTGACTTTCCCAATGCTTTTTTTGCTCCGAAGTAAGTCCAATGGGGGTTTGTAACTGCTTTATTTTAGGTAAAAAAGGTTTACTTCTTTCCCTTGGAATTTGGATGAGTTGCTTCGCAAAAATTTTTAGATTCGTGACGGGTAAAACACCATGTAGAAAACATTTGAACTGTTTGGTGAGAAAAAAAAGAATTCCTTTTTCTCTCCAAACAGTGGAAGCTTTTATCCAAGCAGACAGATAATGAGAAAATCGAAAATGAGACGACGTTTTCCATTGATTCAATACCTGAAAATTCTGATTTTCCCAAATTGCTGAACTATAAAATTCATTTGTTCCAATGATAGAATCTCCGCCATGTCCAGAGAAAAAAAGAGAAATATTATTCTCCTTTACTACCGCAAAAAGAGGGATATGAAGTGCCGAAGGTGCTGCCATTCCATCAGGTTGTCCCATCAAAATCGTCGTACTTTGAACAGAGGAATACTTTGCGGGCGGTACAGGTATTTTATCTGCATAAAAGTTAGAAAAATATACCTCTATTGCTTGGATGTACAGAGATTCATCTGCTTCTTTGCCATCAATCACGGCATACAAAGCCCGAACATTTCGATTCAAATGGAGTAAATTAGAAACAATAGATGATGAATCTAGGCCACCACTTAGATTCGCAGCAACTTGGTTATTTGATGCTGTGGATTGGTGGATAGACGCGATAAAATGGTCTCTTACATGCTGAACAATCTCATCTGGGTGATGGTTTTTATATTTGGGAATCCAATTTTTTAAGTAATGTTCAAGAACAAAATTCCCATTTATATCAATAAGGAGGCGATGCTGGGGTAAAATTCGTTCAATCTCATCATAGACAGTCTGGTTATGTACCACCTTACTAGAAGCAAAAGGTTGAAGATATTCTTGCACAAAATCTTGATTTATTTTCAGGGAATGATTACATAGGTCAACCAGCTCCTTGAAAATATCCGTGACATAAAAGAAACCCTTAGATGCAAAAAAAAACAAAGGGCAAGTCGCAAACTCATCTACCTGTACCCAATGTTTTTTCAGCTTTTTATCCCAAAGAATAAAACTGTAAGACGGCCCCAAATATAAGTCTTCCTCAGAGTCCAGAGAATCCAATTGAGACCGAATTTCTTCGTCAGAAAATTCCAAAGCCGACGTGTACCAAAGTAGGTACTGTTTGTCTAAAAAACAGTGCCAAAAAAGTGTATTTCCACTAGATGTTGGCGGACTGTCGGGATGACAAATAAGAAGCATAGTTTAAAACTCTTCATCATTGTAAGCAGAACCAAAATCAATCGTTGAACCCGTTTTGGCCGTAATTTTAGCAACTGATCCCTTTCTTTTAACGACCGGTTTCACGTATTTTTTTTTCGTTGGTTTATTCTCAGTTTTCATGGTATTCTAAATTATTTAATTTGCTTTGTAGATGATTTCATGGGTAATTTCTCCGTTTTTTGATTGGAGTTGAAGGTAATATTTTCCTTCTGGAAGATGTTTCATTGAAATTTGGGAAAGTGATTTTGGCCATGATTCTTTCAAAACAACTTGTCCGTTCTGGTTTAAAATCTGGGCAGCTACGAAACGGTTTTCGGCTAATGTGACAATATCTTGGGTTGGATTTGGATAAATTAGCACTTCATCTAGCGGAATATAATTTCGATTTACCGTTCGTAGCGTAGAAAAAGCCACCTCTTTAGTCCAATCCACTGCTTTGAGTCTATAATAGGTTGTTTCTTTGTTTGGCAATATATCTACAAATGAATACGTAGCTCCTGCCCCACCTTGTCCTCTCGGATTTTCTATATGAATGGAAGTGAAATCTTTCGCATTGGTACTTTTCTCGACAGCAAAATACTGAACGTTGTCTTCTTCGGCTGTTTCCCATTGCAAAAGAACTCCAGCCAAGTCACTTTTTTGTTGCGCTGTGAAAAAACGCCATTTTACAGGAAGTGGGGACGTTCCTGTCAGACTCAATTGATTTCTAAGGTGAAACGTACCAACACTACTAGATGCCCCCCAAGCATAAATTTTAAAAAGAATAGGATTTACCGATTGAATACTTAGGTTAAGTTGAAGATTTTGTGTAGTTCCAGCTAACGTACCCATTCCCAACTGTGTTTCCACACCATTCATCAAATAAGTAACAGAATAAGCGGTGGGACCAGTAGTAGAACGCTCAATAGAAAACGTTAGTCCACCTAATTCCAAACCATAATTTGGGGAAGGTGCGATTGAGAACATGAGATACTTTGTTGTATCTAGCTGAGTACCAACCCATGATCTAGAAGCAAAAACGTTGGTTTTGGTTGTAGCGATTACGCCAGATCCACGCCTTAAAGGAAATGCTGTGCTGTTTAAGTCTGTATCTGTGCTGGATGCAGAAGTCTCGTCACCCACATTTCCGGCAAACGAATATAGAGCTAGTTGTGCATAGCTAGGCACAGTACAAAAAAGCAGTAAATAGAGTACGTGTTTTTTCATGGTTTTCATGGTTTTCTCGATTAATGGCTTGATTGAATGCAAAAAACGGAAGAGTTTCGATTCTGCCAACAAGGTATGTCAAAGAATTAAAACATACCTTAAATTAAGTACTTAAATTCGTTTAGCTCGAAAAATTTCGCTGTCAATGGATGCTAATTATACTTTTTAAAAAATTTGTATATTTGTTCAAAACAAAGAAATCATCTAAATTCAACCTAAAACATGCCTACATCACTCCTTCGCGTATTGGTCGTTGGTTGTGGCAATATGGGGGCTTCCCATGCTACAGCTTATCATCATCATCCCTCGTTTGAAATTTGTGGATTAGTATCCCCAGGCACTAGTAAAGAACGCCTAAACGCCAAATTAGGTACCACGTATCCTCTTTATGATACGTACACAACAGCTTTGGCGGAAACCAGACCAGATGCCGTCTGTATTTCTACTTATCCAGACACACACGAAGAGTACGCGTTGCAAGCCATAGCCGCTGGTTGCCATGTATTCATCGAAAAGCCATTAGCCGATTCAGTTGCAGGGGCAGAACGTGTAATGGATGCCGCCCTAAAGGCAGACAAAAAAGTCGTTGTTGGCTATATTTTACGACATCACCCTTCTTGGAGCAAGTTCGTTGAACTCGCCCAAACATTAGGAAAACCGTTAGTTATGCGGATGAACTTAAATCAACAAAGTCATGGCGTGATGTGGGATGTTCATAGAAACCTCATGAAAAGTCTGAGTCCAATTGTTGACTGCGGCGTTCATTACATTGATATCATGTGTTTGATGACTCGCTCGAAGCCCGTTCAGGTAACTGCTATTGGCGCACGTCTCACAGAGGATATTCCTGCTGGAAACTACAATTATGGACAATTACAAATCCGTTTTGAGGACGGCTCTGTAGGTTGGTACGAAGCCGCATGGGGGCCGATGGTCAGTGAAACTGCCTTTTTCATTAAAGATGTTATGGGCCCCAAAGGTTGTGTATCCATTGTCGCTAAAGAAGCGGGAGCAAGTGGAAAATCGGATGATGTGGATTCACATACAAAAACTGAATCTCTCAAGTACCACCACGCAGATATTGATTCCTTTAATAACTTCACGAAAGAAGATATTTGGTATAATTTATCTGATGAACCTAACCACCAAGAATTATGCAACAGAGAACAAGCATACTTTTACAAAGCAATCACTGAAAATCTGGACTTAACTGAACATTTGACAGATGCCGTAAATAGTTTACGTATCGCTTTTGCCTGCGATGAATCTGTAAGAACTGGACAAGTTGTTCACTTATCGTAATTTGAATACCAACATACGAAGCTGGAAATTATTCAATGAATCGTTAGAGTAAATGTGAAGAAAGTACGAACTTTGTTTATTACTTTTTATTGAAATACGTTGAATGAATTGGAGTAAGTCGCTTTCTACCACAGAATACCTTTTTATCTTCCTATTTCTAGCTTTGTATGGTTGGTACTTTTTTCGTGTTCACTTGGTTTCCAAAAAAGTAGGAACAACAGCACGTTCAATTATCATCAAAACATTCCTTAGAGGTGCTGCTTTTTCTTTACTTATCATCGCACTTTTAGGACCTAGTTTTGGAATCTCTGAAATAGAAGCAAGGGCTACAAGCAAAGACATATTTATTGCTGTAGATTTATCCAATTCTATGGATGCCCAAGACATAGCCCCCACTCGACTTGAACGGACAAAAATGGCACTCATTCAACTAGTTGAAGGATTAAGTGAAAACCGAATTGGTTTAATCATTTTTGCTAAAAATGCACTTTTACGTACTCCACTCACCTACGATACGTACACACTTAAATCTCATATTCAACAATTGGCTACTTGGCAAATGAAAGATCAAGGTTCAGATTTGATCAATCCACTCGTTTTAGCCCAAAATAAGTTTGCCGAATTAGCCAGTCAATCTCATACCGCACGTGTCGTTTTTTTATTCACGGATGGAGAACATTTTGGATCTTCGACGCCAGATCAGCTTCGTTTTTACCCGAAAAATAAAATTCATACTTTTTTCATTGGAGTAGGAACACCTGAAGGGGGAACCATAAAGATGGCTGGTAAATCAAAAGTTGACTCCAATGGTAATCCAGTGGTAACAAAGCGCAATGACTTATTTTTAAGAGAGATAAGCAACTACACCAAATCCAACCTAAACTATTTATCTACCACTAATCCGGGAGATCTCGTATTCCAACTAATAGAGTCAACTCAATCCATCCAATCAGGCTCTATAGATTTACGTAAGATTTTAATTGCCAATGATAAGTATTATTACTTTTTACTCCTTGGACTCATCTTATTGAGTTTAGACATCATCATTACCATTCAAAACGTCAAGTTATAATGATTGAAATTGTCTTTTTTTATCTTTTCTTTTTGTTTCAAAATTTTTCATCTATTTCTTCCATTGAACAAAGAAACAGATTAAAAACGAGTATAGAAAAAGCAGTTAAAGAGAACAAACCAGATGAAATTATCCGCGCCTATTCATCGTACATTTCTATCAGTACGATTGTAGAACCAGAAATTAGAATGATTGCGGCTGATGCCTATTTTCAGGTAGGTGATTTTGAACAAGCTGATTTACTTCTTTCCAAACTTGGTAAAATTAAGAATTCGACAATTCGCTCTCGAATCCTCACTCAACAAAGTTTATTATTGGTTGCACAAAAAGACACCTCTTCAGCAATTCAGCAACTCGTCTTTGCTATCCAAGAAAATCCGGCGAATGACATAGCTCGTTTCAATTACGAATTATTGAAAAAGTTATATAATCCGACTGCTCCCCCCCCACCTATGACCACACCAGAATCTATTAAAGATCAACCTGAAAATACAGTAAATTCTCAGGAAAAGGAAGCAGATTTAGTGTCAAATACACCATCTAGAATAAGTCGAGAGACAGCATTGCAAATCTTAGAAAATTTAAAAGCAAGTGAACGTCAAGGATTTGCTCCTAAAAAAATGACAATTTCCTCCGAGAAAACAGAAAATGATTGGTAATTTTACCACTCATTTTAAACTAAGCCGCTCATTCTCTTTAAATTTTTTATTCATGCATGTTATTCAAGGAACCCACTTCACATTTGAAGGACAAACAGGTTTTTATCAAGGAAAAGTTAGAGATGTTTATCATTTCGGAGAGCAATTAGTCATGGTCGCCACAGACCGTATCTCGGCATTCGATGTGATTTTACCCCGACCAATCCCTTGCAAGGGGCAAGTGTTAAATCAAATTGCTGCCAAATTTCTAAAAGCTACATCTGATATTGTTCCGAATTGGCTTGAGGCTGTTCCAGACCCCAATGTATCTGTGGGACTTCATTGTACAACATTTCCCGTAGAGATGGTAGTTCGGGGCTATTTGGCAGGACATGCTTGGCGCGAATACAAAGCGGGCAAAAGAGCCGTTTGTGGGGTTTCTCTACCCGATGGTCTTCAGGAAAATGATAAGCTCCCTTCGCCAATCATTACTCCAACCACGAAAGCACACGAAGGACACGACCTAGATATATCAAGAGAAGAGATACTTGCTCAGGGTATCGTCGAAGAAAAAGACTATATCCAACTTGAAAATATCGCCCTTGCCTTGTTTGATAGAGGCACACAAATGGCTGCTGAACAAGGACTTATACTTGTAGATACCAAATATGAATTTGGGCAAAAAGACGGACAAATATACTTGATTGATGAAGTACATACTCCTGATTCTTCCCGCTATTTCTATGCGGATACGTACCAAGAATATCAAGAAAAAAAATTACCTCAAAGACAACTTTCCAAAGAGTTTGTCAGAGAATGGTTGATAGAGAACGGTTTTCAAGGAAAAGATGGACAAAAAGTGCCTGAAATGACAGACGAGAAAGTGATGGAAATTAGCACTCGCTACATTGAATTATACGAAAAAGTAACAGGGGAAACTTTTTTTCCTGCCAACCAAGAAGGAATTCTTGCGCGTGTAGAAAATAATATTCGTACATTCATGTCACATTTTAAGCGTTAATTCCAAATTTATGCCGTCTGAATTCCTCAAAAGTAACCGGCTAGCTAACCTCAGCTATGCCATTCGTGGCCCCGTTTTTGAAAAAGCACAGCAATTGGAAGCGCTCGGCCAAAAAATTATCAATTTAAATATTGGTAATCCTGCCCCTTTTGGTTTTGATGTACCCGACGAAATTGTACAAGATATGATTCTCAATCTTCGCAATGCACAAGGCTACTCACACCATTTAGGTATTTTCTCTGCCCGAAAAGCCATCATGCACTACACGCAACAAATAGGTATTCGGGATGTCACTATAGAAGATATTTTTGTCGGAAACGGCGTGAGCGAACTCATCGTCATGACCATGCAGGCACTTCTCAATGACGGCGACGAAATCCTCATCCCTTCTCCAGATTATCCGTTGTGGACAACCGCCGTTGCCCTTTCTGGCGGAAAACCCGTTCATTATATCTGTGACGAACAAGCCGATTGGAATCCCGATTTGGCGGATATGGAAAGAAAAATTTCGTCCAAAACGAAAGCTATTGTACTTATCAACCCCAATAATCCGACGGGTGCTGTCTATGAGAAAGCAGTTCTTGAACAAATTGTAGAACTAGCTGCTAAACACAACTTAATTGTATTTTCGGATGAAATTTACGATAAAATCCTATACGACGGGAATAAACACATTCCTATCGCCACTTTGAGTGATGATGTGTTTTTCATGACGTTTGGCGGTTTATCTAAGAACTACCGAGCAGCAGGTTTTCGAGGTGGATGGGTGATTCCGAGTGGAGCAAAACACAAAGCAAAGTCGTTCTTAGAAGGGCTTACTCTTTTGGCAAGTATGCGTCTTTGTGCAAATGTTCCTACGCAATATGCGATTCAGACCGCACTCGGCGGATACCAAAGTATCCAAGATTTAGTAGCACCAGAAGGCCGACTTACAAGACAACGTGACCTCATCTATGACAGATTAACGGCTATTCCAGGTATTACCTGCGTAAAACCCAAGGGCGCTTTGTATGTATTCCCTAAAATTGACTTGACGCAATTCTCCTTCCAAGATGATGAACAATTTGTGTTTGACTTACTTACTGAACACAAAGTGCTGGTCGTGTCGGGTACGGGTTTCAACTATCCAGACGGTGCACATTTCCGGATTGTTTTCTTGCCCAATACAGATACACTCCAACTTGCCTCCAATCGAATTGAACAGTTTTTAGAACAAACCAGAAAATAATAAAAAAGACGAAGCAATCACTTCGTCTTTTTTATTTATTCTTCATTCTTTATCATTCAAACCCAACTCGCAACAAAGTTCCTTCTTTGATTAAATTGTCTTTCAGACCATTCCACTCCTGAATTTGTTCTACCGTTACTTTATATATAACAGACAACCGAAACAAAGTTTCTCCTTTCTTTACACGGTGCATCAGTACGATTTTCGGTTCTGGCTCTGTTTTCGATTTTGTCTTTTTCAACGGTTTATCGTTCCAGCCATCGTCTTCCGTTTTTGGTAAAGTATTGGGTTCAACTTCCTCTTCTAGCACTTCCTCTTCTTCGCTAATTGGCTCAGGAAGAGGCATGTCTGTATCAATAGGCACTAAAATGACAGGTTCATGTCTTGCTCTTTCTGGGTTTTGCATATAAAAAGATTCCTCAGGCAAACTGACGATTTCTACAGATTTATCCTTTGGACGCTTTCCTTGCAACCAAAGCACTAAACCGGGTTCAACTGCAAATTCATTTGAAAGAAAATTATACTCTACCAATTTTTTTAACTTAACACCATATTTCTGCGCTACCTGCCATAGGTTTTCCGACGACTGCAAAATATGGAATGGCTTTGGCCCTTTCTCTTCTTTGGCTTCCAAATAATATATGTCACCAACAACCGGAATTCGATCTCCAACAACATCATTGTATAATTTTATATCTTTTACAGAAATACCTCCTCGATACGCTAAATCCACGAAACTATCATGTAGTTCTGCCCGAATCCCTTTTTTCCCATTTATCGAGAAAAAGCCATTTCCTATCGCTTTCTTCGGTGGTTGAATACCTTGTATTTTAGGATAATTAAACGATGAACCACCACTTGAGGGCGCATGAATAAACTCTACAAAATTTTTCGTTTCAAAATACCGATCAACTGAAATCGGAATCAATAAGGGATATTCTTTGCCTGTTTTTTCAGACTGAAGTAACCAAAAATTATACTCTTCTACTTGGGCTTCTGCAATACTTAATTCTTGGGCAATTTGACTTTTTTCTTTTCCGCGCCCGTACGGATATTCAAATATAATTACTTGATTGTCAGGCTTAAATTTCTGCAGTAATTCTTCAAAAACAAGTTTATAAGCAAAGAATTTATACAGTGCGTAATACTTGGGTTCGTCTAATAAAATGGTATCTTTTTCTCCCCAATTCACCAAATTAGGTTCACTTTCCAACACGGATTTATCAGCCAAATGTGACCATAAAACCGCTCCTGGGTTTTTGTATAAGATACGCTGCCTCTGTAAGGAAGCGATAGCAGCTTTTGTTGCAAATAATATATGTTTACGCCCGTCAACAAATTCGTCCATTTGTAATAAAACTTCGCGCGCACGTTCTTGTGTAAAACACCAATAGACATGCGGTGGTAAAAGGCGTGCTTGCGTTAAAGTGGCTTGCCAAATGGGATAATTGACTAGATAACGAAAATCTTGTGGCAGAGAAGAACGCGAAAAATCATCACGAATGGTAGGAAAAAGTCGGCTTAATTCTTCTAAAATCAGCTTTTTTTGGTCTTCATTTTTACTCCAAAGTGCATATTCCCGCTGGAGCATGTAGCGGCCATAGGTTCCAAACTGAAAGGTACTATTTGCAATCGTTAATTGCTCAGGCGCAGTCCACAAAACACCTTTTTCTTGTGCATTTACTTTTGTATTTCCAGTGAAAATTGCGAGTAATACGCCGAAAAAAAAGAGTTTATAGTTCATTTTGCACATAAGCAGGTTTCATAAAATAAATGAAAAAGGCTTCTTCGAATAAACGAAGAAGCCTACAATAGTACAAAAAAATTATTTTTTACGCCATTTTTTATATTGATTTATCAAACCATTAGTTGACGAATCATGCGACTGTACAGTATCAGGCGTTTGTAATTCAGGATAAATTTTGTTAGCCAATTGTTTCCCTAATTCTACACCCCACTGGTCAAAACTAAAGACATTCCAAATAACACCTTGCACAAATATTTTATGTTCGTACATGGCAATCAAAGCACCTAGCGTTTTAGGGGTTAGTTTTTTAACCAAGATTGAGTTGGTAGGTCTATTTCCTTCAAATACCTTGAAGGGAGTCAAGAAAGCAATTTCTTCATCAGATTTCCCAGCGGCTTTGAACTCTGCCACTACTTCCTCTTCCGTTTTTCCGTTCATCAACGCCTCTGTTTGGGCAAAGAAGTTAGAGAGAAGCATGGGTAAATGTTCGCCAATAGGATTATGGCTGTTCGCATGAGCGATAAAATCAGCAGGAATCAATTTTGTTCCTTGGTGGATTAATTGATAGAACGCATGTTGACCATTTGTACCTGGTTCACCCCAAATAATTGGCCCCGTTTGATACGTTATTTTCGAACCATCACGAGCCACAGATTTACCATTTGACTCCATATCTCCTTGTTGGAAATAAGCAGCGAAACGGTGCATGTATTGGTCATATGGCAAAATAGCATGTGATTCTGCACCAAAGAAATTGTTATACCAAATGCCTAATAATGCAAGAATAACAGGTAAATTTTTATCAAAAGAAGCCGTTCTGAAATGTTCGTCCATTTCGTGTGCACCTTTTAATAATGCCTCGAAATTATCAAATCCGATGGAACATGCAATAGAAAGTCCAATGGCAGACCACAACGAATAACGTCCACCGACCCAATCCCAAAAACCAAACATATTAGCGGTGTCAATCCCAAATGCAGCAACTGCTTTTTCATTGGTCGAGATAGCTACAAAATGTTTTTTGACAAATGCTTCATCCACCGCTTTGCTCAAAAACCAATTACGTGCAGAGAGTGCATTCGCCATTGTTTCTTGCGTGGTGAAAGTCTTGGAAGCAATCATGAAAAGCGTAGTTTCTGGAGAAACTTTCTTCAATGTCTCTGCAATGTGTGTTCCATCGACATTGGAAACATAATGGACAGAAATACCTTTCTTTGCATACGGTTTCAATGCTTCTGTAACCATAACAGGGCCTAAGTCAGAACCACCGATTCCAATATTTACAATATCTGTAATTTTTTTACCTGTATAACCTCTCCATTCACCGGATATCACTTGTGTAGAGAAGATTTTCATTTTTTCTAGCACAGCCTGAACATCTGGCATCACGTTTTTACCATCGACAAAAACAGCGCGATCCGAAAAATTCCGAAGTGCAGTGTGCAAGACAGCCCGATTTTCAGTAGCATTAATTGCCTCACCAGCAAACATTTGTTCGATAGCATCTTGTAAACCACATTCATCCGCCAAATTACGGAGAAAACTCATTGTCCGACCCGTAATTCTATTTTTGGAATAGTCCAATAAAATATCGTCGAACTTCACAGAAAAACGCTTAAATCGATTTGCATCCTCTGCGAAGAGTTCGCGCATAGATTTTTTTGCGACAGTTTTCTGGTGTTTCTGCAATGTTTTATAAGCAGAAGTCTGATCAAAGGCAATGGTTTTCAACATACGTGTAGAAGGGGTTAATGAATTTTCAGGCGTAAAATTAAAGAAATCTATAAACGACACGATGAAAACCCGTGGTTATTCCTTCTGCTTAACTCAAAAAAATACACAAAACTTTGAAAAGTGAAATAATTACTTTGAATTATATCATTCAGTTAGCTCTATGAATTGTAGTTGGTGCCGACTGTGCCTTAGGATAAATCGTTAAGTCTGCAATAGTTACGTGGTCAGGAACTTCCAAAACATACTTGATTACGTCTGCAATATCTTCTGCCTGCAACGCCTGATATCCTGCATAAACCGTCGCTGCTCGTTCTTCATCTCCCTTAAAACGTACTTTAGAGAATGCCGTTTCAACTGCACCGGGGGCAATATTGGTTACTTTTATTCCGTGAATTGTCAAATCTAGACGCATTCCTTCACTAATTGCCTCCACTGCTTTTTTGGAAGCACAATAAACAGCTCCATTTGCGTATGTTTGTTTACCTGCCACAGAACTCAAATTGATAATATGACCGGTTTTTCGTTCCACCATTTTCGGCACAAGCAACCGCGAAACATATAATAATCCCTGTACATTTCCGTCAATCATCGCATCCCAATCTGCTAAGCTACCTTCATGGAAAGCGGATAAACCATGTGCATTACCTGCATTATTAACCAAAACATCTACGTTCTTCCAAATACCTTCCAACGTATCCAAACTTGTTTGCACTTCCTCCGCAGAACGCACATCAAAAACAAGCGTTTTCACTTCTGTCTTTTTTGAAAGTTCTGTTTCAAGCTCCTGAAGTTTATCTACATTTCTACCCGTAAGAATCAGTTGATATTTTCCTGTTTCAGCCAATAAACGAGCCGTTGCTTCGCCAATACCAGACGATGCGCCGGTGATAAGTGCTATTCTTTTCTGTGTCATTTTGTATAAAATAGAGATGTTTCTTGCTAGAATCTCAAATAAGCAAAGAATGTTCGAGGAACAAAGACAATCTTCTATTTTTTCCAATTCAATTGGTCAAATC
>CAYNRA010000019.1:0-3708 GCA_964399465.1 uncultured Cytophagales bacterium | reverse complement strand
TTCGAGGAACAAAGACAATCTTCTATTTTTTCCAATTCAATTGGTCAAATCTTTGCGCAATTCGCTTTCCTTCTTGCAAACCTAGTTCGTTATCTAAACGAGTATGAATCCCACCATAGAAACGAGAATCAGCAGCTTCCATGGCTGTTTGCCAGAAAGAAGTAAATCTACGCGGACGAAAATCTACATTTCGTTTACTATCGCGTGGGCGACCCTCCCAAGTTGTGTCTAGGAATGTATAATTTTCACCAAAAATACTTGCTAAAACTGCCGCAGTCGCTGCTGACTGTGTGGCGTGTCCAGAGGTAAATCCAGGAAAAGGAGGTGAAGGCCAAAAAGGAATCCAATTCGGGTCAATCGTTTTCCGAACATAGGTGTAGGGGCGTTCATTCATAAATCTGAACTTGACTTTCCAACACGCCACAAAGGCATCTGAAACAGCTAAACTCACTTTAGCAAACACGAAAGCGGCATCTGACAAAGTAAGAGACGTTCCTTCTTTTTGAATGACAAGGGAGGCGAGTGACTGAGAATGACCCGCTGGGGTAAAAGTGTCGCTGGGGTCATCTGCCCACCAAACAGCAATTTCTTTTTCTTCTTGCGTAAGATGTTTATTTTTTTCGTACACCTCTGCATACATTCGAAAAAAATCAGAAGATTGATTGTAAGAAGGGGCATATAATATAGGAAACGGAAATGTCTGATTATCCGGATGAAATGTCCGATTCTCTCCCCAAGAAGGTAAAAGTGGAACAGCCTGCTTGTTTTCAGTCGGTTCCCAAAGTCCGACTCCTTTCGGTACTTGAAACGAAGCAGGAAAATTCATCCGAAAACCTTCGTGTCCTCCATCTTTTTTTGCATAAGCGAAGATAGCATTTGCCAGTGTAATACCTGCTTCTTTGGAGTCTTGTACGATGGTTTCAGTCAGTCCGTCCATTTTGTATTTTTCATTTAGGTTGAATTCTAGTGCGGATATTTTAGCATTTGAAAGGGCAGATACTACGAAAAACTGACGGCAAGCGACTGCCTGAGCGGCATTAATGAGTGTAGGCCAATGATATGTTTTGCCTTTGTCCAATGCCGGTAAATCAGAAAATTCTTGAAGTTGACCTGCCAGACTTTTGTATTTTTTGGAACCTAATACAGTACTTTCATATAAGACTAAAGTACAATAACCCAATGCTCGGGCAGTAATAGGTGGAGTAAAAGCAGGCGATTCTTTGGCGAGTGTTCGTTGCAACTGAGTCCATTCCAAAGCGATTTCAGATGAAATTTCGTCTGAAGAAAGAAACTCATTATTGGGAGTAACATTTTCTGTTTGTTCGCATCCTACGAGTAGAAAAGCAAAGCAAAAAGTAAGAAAAACGAAGCGAATATTGTAGATAGGGACAACCATAAAAATAGGTAAATGGTCAATTAGTTTAGTTGTACCAAATAATGTGCCACTTACCTAAAAAAATATTCCAACAAGAAGCGATTATTGTTTTTTAAAGAACGGATATTTTAGTTGCTCCCAAAGGGTTTTGGGAAATTGGGCTAATTCTGGGAAGCCGAGTTTGATATGACTTTCACTTTTCGGAAATACGGCTGTACCAAAAAGGTAGTCCCAAATACTAAGGGAAATACCATAATTTATTCCGTTCGGATGGGTGTCGGGAAGTTCTTCCGCATGGTGCCAGAGATGCATTTGCGGTGTGTTGAAGATATACTTTAGAGGCCCAATCGGGAGATAAATATTGGCATGATTGAAATGCCCAATGGCAATAGTGAATAAATGCAGCCAGAAAAAATCGGTGAGTCCAAAGCCAATCATGGCAAGCGGGAGATACTCAAAAAAACGATAAATAACCGTTTCCATCCAGTGATAGCGTAAGTGGGCAGCGAAACCCATTTCTTCAACGCTGTGATGCACCTTATGAAATTCCCACATCCAGGGATATTTGTGAAGAAGGCGGTGAACATTCCATTGGATAAAGTCACGTACAATAAACATCAACAAAAATTGCCCCCAAATAGGCCAAGCAGCTACATTTAGCGCAACAAGATTTGTGACACCGAATAAGCCAAGAAAATCGTTAAACAACTCTACACCTACATTTGAAATCGCGTTATACCCGATTAATCCGAACAAAAAGAAGTTAAAAAACATATAAAACGCATCTACGAAAAAATCTTGGCGAAAAATGGCCTGTTCTTTTCTCCACGGGAAGAGCATTTCCAAGACCCATACAAAAAGCGAGATGGCAATCAACCAATAAAAGTAATTATGCCAAGATGGGCTGGTTATTTCGTGCCAGAGGTAGCCGCCGTATCCTGCAAATCCGTTCCAAAAGATATCTATGTATTTCATACTTAATGAATGCTGTTTGATACAAAAATAGAAATCAGAATATCAAAAATCTGTGACTATAGGCACAAATACGTTTTGTTTGATAGAAATGTTCTTGATGTGATGAGGAAAACGAGGAATTAGGGACTGGAATTTAATCTGAATTTCTGGCTAATCTAGAGATAATCAACAAAGGTGATAGGGAGTGCATTGGGGAAGGAATCCATTGAAAAAGAAGAATTTATTAGATTAATCCCCCTTGATTTCGCTTCAAACAAATAGAGCAGCTCACATGTATGCTCCTAATTTTCTATACATACTACCAATAAATAAGGGAAAGACCAGTTGGATCTTTCCCTTATTTGTCATTCAATATTGATTGTTTACGCCAAAGCAGCTACGCCTGGCAAGACTTTCCCTTCCATGTATTCGAGCAATGCACCACCGCCTGTAGAAACGTATGAAACGCGGTCACCCATGCCTGCATTATTAATAGCAGAGGCAGAATCACCACCACCGATAAGCGAAAATGCATTATTTTCTTCTGTTGCTTTCACAACGGCATTGGCAATAGCATTTGTACCCGTTGCGAAGTTTTCGAACTCAAAAACACCCATTGGGCCATTCCAAAGGATTGTTTTTGATTTAGCGACAACTTCTTCGAATAATTTCACAGACTCAGGACCGATATCCAAGCCTTCCCAACCTGCCGGAATATGTCCTGTTGGAACGATTTGGCGGTTCGCATTATTACTAAAATCATCTGCACACACATTGTCTAGAGGCATGATGATATTTACGCCTTTTTCTTTCGCTTTTGCAAGAATTTCAAGTGCGAGTTCTTGTTTATCGGCTTCCAATAAAGAGTTACCAATTTCTCCACCGAGTGCTTTGGTAAATGTATAGGTCATGCCACCGCCAATGATTAAATTATCAACCGTTTCAAGGAGACGTTCAATAATCATAATTTTATCTGAAATTTTCGCTCCACCCATGATAGCTGTAAACGGTCTTTCTGCTTTTTCGAGAACACGTTGTGCATTTTCTATTTCCGCTTGCATAACATATCCACAAACGCGATCTGTGAAGAATTGACCGATAATAGCTGTAGATGCATGTGCGCGGTGAGCCGTTCCAAAGGCATCATTTACCCAAACATTACCTAGTCGAGCTAGCTTTTCGGCAAATTCCGTATTTCCTTTTTCTTCTTCTTTGTAGAATCGAAGGTTTTCAAGGAGAAGAACCTCACCTGGTTTCAAATCTTGTGCAAGCGCGACAGCCTCATCACCGATACAATCGTTCGCAAATTTCACTTGTACGCCGAGCACAAGAGAAAGTGGAGTAACTAGATGTTTGAGGGAATACTTTTCGGTCGGGCC
>CAYNRA010000018.1:27594-42344 GCA_964399465.1 uncultured Cytophagales bacterium | reverse complement strand
ACAAAATCAATTCCAAGTGCTAAACCACTGACAATTGTAGGCTGCAAAGGTTGTAGTTCTCGAACAATTCGTTGGGTCATTTCTTGTCCGTAAGCAGTTGATTTACGTGTCCCAACAATAGCGACTGTTTTGGATGCATTCAAATCCATGTTCTTACCTTTGGAGTACAAAATTGCAGGGGAATCGTAGTTGGGGATAAGACGATTGGGATACTTGTCACATTCGTACGAAAAAACATCTACGCCTTCTTTGCTAAGCGAGTCCAATTGTTTTTTTGCGAGGTCTATCCATTGATTTTTTTTCCTAATTCGTGCAGCTGTTTGCTCTCCAATTCCAGTTACCTTTCGTAATTGTTCAATAGATGCTTTAAATACAGCCTCTGGAGATCCAAAAACATGTATCAATTGGCGGTGTAATATGCCACCTATTCCTTCCACTTGTGCTAATGCCAAGTGAAACATCACATTTTCATCGGTTTTCATGGTTAATTTTAATTACTTTTTGATTAACTAAAGCGTTCTTTCATCATCAAAAGTACTTCTTTTATATTTTCAAGTCGTTTAATGGCTTCTGTCTTTTTGTTGAAAACTTCTTCACGTTGTGCTAATTGCTTCTTAGCCCCTTCTACCGTGTATTTTTCTTCTTGGATAAGTTTCAGAATTTTTCCGAATTTATTTACCTCTCTTTGCGAAAAATATAGAATTTTTCCTCTTTTCTTCCCTGTAATTGAAAACTCTTCGGCATAATACCGGAGGTGCGAAACAGATACATCAAATTTTTCGGATAAATCCTGAAATGTATAAAAAATCTTAGTTTCTGCCATAATCTAACATAAAATGCCCCACGAGCAAGAGCAAGTGGGGCATCGTATTTATTTGATAAGACTGAACAATCTACTCCAACGAATTTTCGATAAAATACCTCCTTCAGCGTCTAATGACATCCAAATAAAGACAGCTTTACCAACAATGTGGTCTTCAGGAACAAAACCCCAGAAACGCGAGTCATCGGATTCATATCGGTTATCTCCCATCATGAAATAATAATCTTGTTTGAATGTATAAGACGTGATTACTTTACCATCGATGTAAATTTTTCCGTCTTTATACTCCGCATTGTCATTCCAATCAAATGTGGTAATAACCCCTTTGTACAAAGCAATATTCTTTTCATTTAACTCGATAGTCATTCCTTTTTTAGGGATAACTAACGAACCAAAGTTATCTCGGTTCCACTTGAATAGCGATTTATTATAGGGAAATGCGCCATAAACGGTCGTCGAATCATCTTTCGGGATAATATCAGGAGTCACAGACTTAATAAAATCCATTTTCTTCAATTCGTTAACAGCCTCGTCAGTAGCATTCACCAAATAGAGGATTTTCCCGTTTTCTTCCGTTGCACCACGAATACCAATTTCTAGTTTTTCGAAGAGTTTCGGGTTAATCGTTGTATTGCTTTCCAAGGTGTAATACATTTGGCGATGTGGCGGATTTTCCATCATTTTATTGTTGATGAAAACCTGTCCGTTATCAATTCGGATAGTATCTCCACCAATTCCGATACATCTTTTAATATAATTTGTACGCAAATCAACAGGGTATTTATCGAAACCGCCAAACTCATCAGGGCGCTCAGGGCAACCCGGATAGTTGAAAACAACGACATCTCCATTTTTTACATCTGTAAAGCCTGGTAATCTAAAATAAGGTAAATCAATCCAAGTGAGGAAAGAAGGGATTTCTGTGAACCAGATTTTTTGATGCGTCAATGGCAACTGAAGAACTGTTTTAGGTGTTCGAGTCCCGTAATGAACCTTGCTTACAAACAGAAAATCGTTTACAAGCAAACTACGCTCCATCGAACCCGTCGGGATGGTATAGGCTTCTAAGAGTAGCCATCTAATTAATGTTGCCGCAACTACTGCGAAAAGTACGGAATCAAACCATTCTCTCAAAGGAGATTTCTTCGTCACTTTTTTCTCTTTACCCTCTAAATTTTGCTCTTCTGCCATATTTTACGATTCTTTATTTTGCGAATATACTATTTCTTCAACTATCACAAGGCAAGCATTTCTTGCATTGTTTGAATACCCGTTTTATCTTGTAGCCACTCAGCAGCAACAACTGCGCCAAGTGCGAAGCCCTCACGGCTATATGCTTCGTGTGAAATTTCTATTTGATCCACATCAGAGATATATTTAATCACGTGTGTACCAGGCACTTTTCCTTCTCTTGCAGACCAAATAGGCACTTCATTTGCTGCTGGAATTTCATTACTCACCCATTTATTTTTTGATGAATATGCATCGATAATTCCTTCTGCAAGCGTAATGGCTGTACCACTTGGTGCATCCTTTTTCTCTGTGTGGTGAATTTCCGTGGTCGTTACCTCATATTGACTTTGCGTTTGCATTAGTTTAGCTAACATTTGGTTTAGCTTAAAAAAAATATTTACACCAATGCTGTAATTTGACGCATAAAAAAAGGCGGAACGACTATTCTGCCGGCATAATTCCTCAATTTCTGGCTTTTTGTCAAGCCATCCTGTTGTACCACAAACCACTTTCAAACCAGCAGAAATACAGTGTGAAAGGTTTTGAAATGCTGCTTCAGGTGAACTAAACTCAATGACCACATCGACTGTTTCAGGTTTCAGTGCAACTAATTCATCGTTATTTTGCCAATCTACTTTGGCTACGATTTGGTGACCTCGTTCAAGCGCAATTCGCTCAATCACTTTGCCCATTTTTCCGTAGCCTACTAATGCAATTCTCATTATCTATTTTTTAAGGTAGTTGTATAGAAAAACCAATTCCAGAAGTAAAAGCTCCTTGGAATGTTCGTTCGATTTTAGGTTCCAATCGCCAAGATAAATCTTCGGACATATTGAATGTTTTTAAATGACCTGCCACATTTGCTTCTAATGCCAATAATAACCAACCGACGGTAAACCCAATGATGGATAAATCACGTTGGCGACGAAATGTATTGACGGCTGGTTCTAGGTTTTGACGAACAAACGGTCCGCGTAAATCAGCTAAATTCAAGTTAGGAACATCGGTAGCAAAAAAAACGGCCTCACTTGCGGCACTAGGCAAGGTTTCCTTTGTAATTAACCAATAACCTCCTTGCGTATCTGGGGCATAAACGGCTTGATTATCTGTTCGGGATAAAAAAAGCTGAGAGCCCGTCAAAAAGCCCCCTGATGGCAAAATAACTTCACCTGCTCCTAGTTTGATCAGCTTTTCGAGGTATCCTCGTGTTCTTTGATATCCTTGATTATTCCAAGAAACGCCATACACTCCTCCAGCTGCCGCAGCATAGACAATACCCATTTTCCAGTACTGTTTGTTGGTAGCTTGTCCCCAACCTGGGAGAAACAAGGAACGATAAAATGCAATCTTTGGCATTTCATAGGGTGCTGTAGGGGTAATACCTATCAACTTTTTGGCAAATTGGCTCGTTTTGGCAAATCCGGAGCGTATTTTTATAGAATCCAAACGAGTAGTAACCGTTTTTTGCACAGAATCTTTCTGTGAGCTAAAGCTATTTTGGGCAATACTAATGAACTGTGAGGACATGAGAATACCCAATACTAACAAAAATTTATTCGCTTTTCGCATGGAGAGCTTGTACAATTTTTTCCAATTCTTCTTTTGAAGTAAACGGAATTTTAATTTCCCCTTTATGTGTTTCATCTGCTTTTACAATCACTTTCGTACCCAAAAAACCAGATAATTGAAATTGTAAACCAGATACATCTAGACGTTGCACACCTTTCTTGGGTGGATTTTTTGTTTCATCTAGGAACGCAAGATTACGTACTGCTTCTTCTACTTTACGGACGGAAAGTTCTTCGACGATAATTTTTTTGAATAATTTCATTTGATTATCGTAATCGTCCATATTTACCAAGGCACGCGCATGACCCATTGAAATTTGAGAATCACGAACAGCTGCTTGGATAGCTGGTGGAAGTTTCAAAAGACGCATGTAATTGTTCACAGTTGTCCGATTTTTCCCTACACGTTCGCCTAATTCTTCTTGCTTTAAGTTACACTCCGTCATTAAACGTTGGTAACTTAATGCAATTTCTATGGCGTTAAGATTTTCTCTTTGAATGTTCTCAATCAAAGCCATTTCCAACATTTGTTGGTCATTGGCTGTACGCACATAGGCAGGAATTTGACGTAAACCTGCTAATTTAGAAGCTTGCAAACGACGTTCACCTGAAATCAATTGATAACGACCATTTTCGCTCTTTCGAACAGTGATTGGCTGAATTATACCTTGCAGTTTAATCGACTCTGAGAGCTCCCGCAAGGCATCTTGATCAAAATGAGTCCTCGGTTGGTACGGGTTGGTGTCAACTAAATCAATGGAGATTTCGTTTATAGCACTTGTGGTTTCCGGAACAACCCTAGCAGCAGGGCTTGGAGTTTCTTGTTGTGACGCCGGCGTAGCGTCTTGATCTGCCAAAAGTGCACCTAACCCCCGTCCTAAGCCCATTTTTTTATTTTTGGAAGCCACGTTCGAATTCATAATTCTGTATTTTAAAGTATGACGATTTGATGTTACAAAACAAGCAAACCATTTTTCACTAATATCTCTTTTGCTAAATTCAAATAACTAATTGCCCCTTTACTTTCTGCATCTTGAGCTAAAGTTGGAATACCATAGCTTGGTGACTCCGATAGACGGACGTTTCGAGGAATCAAGGTTTCAAAAACCATATTTTTAAAGTGAGCAGTCACCTCATTCACTACTTGGTTCGATAAGCGTACGCGTAAATCGTACATAGTCAGTAGGATACCTTCAATTTTTAGTTCAGGATTTAACCTTTGTTGAATAATTTTGATGGTATTCAACAATTTACCCAAGCCTTCCAAAGCAAAATATTCACATTGTACAGGAACTATCACTGAGTCGGCTGCAGTCAAGCTATTGATAACTATCAAACCCAAGGAAGGAGAACAGTCTAAGATGATGAAGTCATAAATATCCTTGAGAGGTGTCAGGGCTTCCTTCATTTTTTCTTCCCTTTTAGGTAAATGAATCATTTCGATTTCAGCACCGACGAGGTCAATGTGGGAAGGAAGTAGATGAAGATTCGGAAAGTCTGTTTTGATGATGATGTCCAACGGATTCACCTCAGAAACCATACATTCATAGATACTATACTCTACTTCTTTCGGATTGAACCCCAGTCCAGAAGTCGCATTCGCCTGTGGGTCGGCGTCAACGATTAATGTTTTGAACTCCAATGCTGCTAAACTCGCAGCTAGATTGATGGTTGTTGTTGTTTTACCAACGCCTCCCTTCTGATTAGCAACTGCAATTATCTTACCCATTGATTTCTTTGTACTAAATGGTTTATCAAAGTTCTATTATTTATGTGTAAGTACCAAATAATTGTTCCACGATTTTTTAGTGTTCCACGAATTAACAAATCTATTTCTTTTTTTTGATTATTTTAACTATTCAAGATTAACTTATTGATAATCAATCAAAAAGAAAATCAGTCTATACCTGTTTCAAAAACCCTATTTTTCAATAGGGTGCCAAATAGAAGATAAAGTTGCTTATTACTAACCGCTTATAAAAAAATCGGGTCAGCTCTCATAAACTGACCCGATTCCAAATAGAAACGTATGTATTAAACGCCTGCGTATGTCGCAGATAACATAGAAACATGTTTTGACTCGAGTAAAGAACTACCTGCCAGATAAATATCAATCTCTCTAGCAGCTTCTCTCCCTTCAGAAATCGCCCAGACAACAAGCGATTGCCCACGACGCATATCTCCGGCTGCAAAAACTTTTTCAACAGATGTTTTGTAATTGGCATCTTTCACATTTCCACGTCCATCCAATTCTACACCAAGTTCTTCCAATAAACCTGTTGGTTGCGGGTGAAGAAAACCAGCTGCAATCAGAGCTAATTCACACGGAATAACTCGTTCTGTTCCAGCTACTTCTACCATTTTCATCCGGCCACCTTCCAATACCCATTCTACATTTACTAATTTGATGCCCGTTAAATTACCCTCTGCATCTCCAATAAACTCTTTTGTATTGATTGACCAATTTCGATCACAACCTTCTTCATGCGAACTAGACGTACGAAGCTGCATCGGCCAATTTGGCCAAGGTGTCGATTCATCTCTAGTTTCAGGAGGCATCGGCATAATTTCAATTTGCGAAATAGACTTTGCTCCATGTCTGTTAGAGGTACCGACACAGTCTGAACCTGTATCTCCTCCACCAATAACAACTACATTTTTTCCTGTTGCCCAGATATCACCTTGTTGGTATGGTTGTCCTTGGTGATCTTTTGTTTCAACCAGAGAGATACCTCTCTCCTTAGCTACTCGTTTGTTTTGTTGACTCAAGAACTCCATCGCGAAATGTACACCTTTCAGATGAGAACCTTTTACTGTATCTAGCCCTCTTGGAACGGTCGAACCGCCAGAAAGCAAAACGGCATCAAAGTCGTCCACCAAATCTTTTCCTTTGATTGTTTCGCCAACATTCACATTTGTCTTAAAAACAATTCCTTCGGCTTCCATCACTTTAAGACGACGGTCAATCACAGATTTATCGAGTTTAAAATCAGGAATACCATATCTAACAAGCCCACCAATTTGGTCAGCACGTTCAAAGACAGTTACGTGATGTCCAGCTTTGTTAAGTTGCGCAGCTGCCGCCAAACCTGCCGGACCTGATCCTACGATGGCAACTGATTTCCCCGTACGTTTAGCAGGATTTTTTGGAACAACCCATCCGTTTTCGAAAGCTTTTTCAACGATTGATTTTTCGATGTATTCAATGGAAACGGGCGGCTTATTGATACCCAATACACAGGCTGCTTCGCACGGAGCTGGGCAAATTCTTCCCGTAAATTCAGGAAAGTTATTTGTTGATGAAAGTAGTTCAAAAGCCAATTGCCAGTTTTGGTCATAAACGGCGTCATTAAACTCCGGAATTATGTTTCCGAGCGGACACCCACTGTGGCAAAACGGAATACCACAGTCCATGCAGCGCGCGGCTTGTTGTGTGGTTTGCTTCTCATCGTAAGGCAATTCTACCTCTTTGTAATCTACTTTTCTTTCTTCGACAGGCCGCTTTACAGACGGCTGGCGGTCATATTCTAAAAAACCTGTTGGCTTTCCCATAAGATGTAGTCGTTTTTTGTACTATGCTAACAAATCCTATTTTTTATAAATTAAGCGGCTTCTATGGCTGCTTTCTTTTTTCTTTCTTCTAAAATTCGCTTGTAATCTCTCGGATATACTTTTACAAATTTAGCCAATGAAGCCTCCCAATTGCCAAGAATTTCAGCGGCTACTGTACTGCCCGTTGTGTCTAAATGTTTCTGAATCATGGCTTGAAGTATCAACTCATCTTCAGAGCTAATTCCTTCTAAATCAACCATCTCCATATTACATTTACCAGCAAAATCATTGAACTGGTCATATACAAATGCCAAACCGCCACTCATTCCGGCAGCAAAGTTTTTGCCTGTTTCACCCAATACAACGACTGTTCCGCCAGTCATGTACTCACATCCGTGGTCACCTAATCCTTCTACGACAACGCGTGCACCTGAATTTCGGACACAGAAACGCTCGCCTGCTATACCTCGAATATATGCCTCCCCAGATGTAGCTCCATAGAAAGATACGTTTCCTACAATCATGTTTTGCTCCGCCTTGAAAGACGCTTTCTTGTCTGGGTAAACGATAAGCTCTGCACCACAAAGACCTTTTCCAAAGTAATCGTTGGCATCACCTTCCAGCTCAAATGTCAAACCTTTGGTTGAGAAAGCACCAAAAGATTGCCCTGCGGTCCCTTTGAATTTATAGTGAATTGTTCTTGCGGGCAAGCCATCCCCTTTAAATCTTTTCGATACTTCGTTTGATAACATCGCTCCGATAGAACGGTTGAGGTTATTTACAGCGTACTCGCCCGTTACCTTCTCCTTCTTTTCTAGCGCAGACGCTGCATCTACAATAAGCTGACGATCTAAAACAAACGCTATGCCGTGATCTTGTTCTTCTTGTTTGTAAAGCGCTACCGACTCATCAGCAGGTTCTTTGTAAAGAATACGAGATAAGTTCAAGTTTTGATATTTCCAATGCTTTAAATCTGGTCTTTGCTTCAACATTTGGACTTGACCCACCATCTCATTGACAGTTCTAAAACCTAACTCTGCCATGATTTCACGCATTTCACGTGCCAAATAGTGGAACATATTCACGACATGCTCAGGTTTTCCACTGAATAGAGCGCGTAATTCCTCTCGTTGCGTTGCTACACCAACTGGGCATGTATTCAAGTGGCATTTCCGCATCATAATACATCCAACAGCTACCAATGCCGCAGTGGCTACACCGAACTCTTCGGCACCAAGAAGCGCTGCAATGGCCAAATCTCTACCTGTTCTAATCTGACCGTCTGCTTGTACTGTAACGCGACCTCTGAGTTTATTTTTTACCAATGTTTGGTGTGTCTCTGCTAAACCAAGCTCCCAAGGAAGACCCGCATGACGAATCGAAGAAAGAGGAGATGCTCCTGTTCCTCCATCATGTCCTGCTACAAGTACGACGTCTGCATGTGCTTTGGCAACACCCGTAGCGATTGTTCCAACACCTGCTTCCGATACCAATTTGACAGAAATACGTGCCTCTCTGTTTGCATTTTTCAAGTCATAAATCAATTGAGCTAAATCCTCAATCGAATAAATATCGTGGTGAGGCGGAGGAGAAATTAAACCTACACCTGGTGTTGAATGACGCACACGACCAATCCAATCATCGACTTTATGACCGGGTAACTGCCCACCTTCACCTGGCTTTGCCCCTTGTGCCATCTTAATTTGAAGCTCTTTGGCATTCGTTAAATAATAACTCGTCACACCAAATCTACCAGAAGCCACTTGTTTAATGCTAGAAGATAGATTATCTCCATTTGCATCCAATTCGTACCGTATTTCGTCTTCTCCACCTTCCCCAGAGTTTGAGCGACCTCCAATCCGGTTCATGGCAATAGCCAACGTCGTATGTGCTTCCCATGAAATTGAACCAAATGACATCGCACCTGTGGCAAAACGTTTGAAAATCTCTGTTTCAGGCTCTACCTCGTCTATCGAGATAGGCGTTCCTTTAGCAAATTTCAACAAACCGCGAAGCGTCAACGCATCTTTGGTTTGGTCGTTGATGAGCTGCGAATATTTCTTAAATAAAGCATATCCTTTGTCCAAATCTTTTTCACCCACGCGGCAAGATTGCTGCAATAAATGAATTGTCTGTGGATTGAAAATGTGTTTTTCTCCCCGTTGTTTCCATTGGTAAACCCCACCAACTTCTAATCTTTGAACAGACTCAGACGGTTTTTGAGGGAAAGCTACCGTGTGACGAATGATACATTCACGCGCAATTTCCTCCAAGCCCATTCCTTCTACTCTTGAAACCGTACCTGTAAAATATTTATCAACAACTTTTTTATTTAAGCCGACACATTCAAAAATTTGTGCTCCTTGATACGATTGAAGTGTTGAAATCCCCATTTTCGAGAAGATTTTCAATAATTCTTTATCTACAGCTTTGGTGTAATTCTTGAATAATTGTTCATCGGTAAATTCACCATCAATTTGGCCCTTTCTATTCATTCCAGCCAATGTTTCGAATGCCATGTACGGACAAACGCCAGCCGCACCATATCCGATAAGTGTTGCAACATGGTGTGTTTCCCAGATATCTCCAGATTCTACCAAAATACCGACTTTTCCGCGCAATCCTTTGCGAATCAAGTAGTGATGGACAGTAGCCGTAACCAAAAGTGATGGAATTGGCGCATGTTCAGAGTCAATGGCTCTGTCAGAAAGGATAATGATTTCAAAACCGTCTTCAATCGCATCTGTTGCGTATCGACAAATTCTATCGAGGGCAAACTCTAAACTTTTTGCAGGATTTGCATTATTTACACTGAAATAAGTATTGATCGTTTTTGCTTGGAAACCATTTTGATCTACAAAACGAAGTTTATCAAACTCTTTAGGTGTCAAGACTGGCTGCTCCAATTGCACTTGGCGACAGTGCGAAGGCGTTTCTGTCAAGATATTTTCGGTAGAACCGACATATGAAATCAAAGACATAATCGACCTCTCCCGAATCGAGTCAATCGGTGGGTTAGTTACTTGAGCAAATAATTGCTTGAAGTAATGCGATAAATGTTGACTTTGGTCGGATAAAATTGCCAATGGCGTATCGATACCCATTGACCCGATTGCCTCGGCACCTGAAATACTCATTGGTGCTAAAATCATACGCAAATCTTCCGAGGTAAATCCTGCACTGATTTGGCGTTTCAATAAAGAAGCATCGTCGTAGCTATTGTACGGGCGAATAGATTCAGGTAAATCTGCTACTTTGATTTTATTTTCATTCAACCATTCTTGGTAAGGTTGTCTGGTACAAATATCATTTTTCAGTTCTTCGTCAGGGATGATTCGACCTTGTTCCATATCCACAACAAACATCCGACCGGGTTGCAAGCGACCTTTGGAAATAACAGTTGCTGGATCGACGTCTAATACACCTGCTTCAGAAGCCATGATGACTGTATCGTCGTTCAGAACCCAATATCTGGAAGGACGAAGACCGTTTCTGTCCAATGTAGCCCCGACAATTTTACCATCTGTAAACGAGATAGAGGCAGGTCCATCCCAAGGTTCCATGATGGTTGCGTGGTATTCGTAAAAAGCCTTGCGGTTGGCATCCATGTGCTCATTTCCATCCCATGCTTCTGGAATCATCATCATCATTACGTGAGGTAATGAGCGACCTGAGAGATAGAGAAGTTCAATTGCATTGTCTAGCTGAGCAGAATCTGAGTTTCCGGCATCACAGATGGGGAGAATCATATTCATTTCCTCCTCTGTGAAAAACTCTGAGTAAAAGCTTTTTTCTCCTGCCCGTATCCAATTGACGTTTCCTTTTACCGTATTGATTTCGCCGTTATGGGCAATAAATCGGAAAGGCTGTGCCAATTTCCAAGAAGGAAACGTATTCGTTGAAAAACGAGAGTGAACGATAGCAAAAGCAGAGACAACATTTTTGTGCAATAAATCAGGGAAGTAGTACTTAAGTTGCTCTGTTGTCAATTGCCCTTTGTACGAAATAGTTCTACACGACAAAGATGAGAAGTAAAAATGTTCAGCTGCACCGGCAACAGACTCACGAATCACACGTGAAGCATATTGTCTAAAAACATACAGACGACGCTCAAAAGCGATGTCATCCTGAATAGAATCCGGTCTTTTTATAAAGATTTGTTCAACAGAAGGTTCGACAGAACCAGAATCTTTTCCAAGCGAGTCGTTCAAAGTAGGTACTTCTCTGTATCCTAATAATTCTAAGTCTAATCTTTCCAGATTACGGAATAGAATTTCTTTGCATTCTTTTTTGGCTAAAGGATCTCTTGGAAAGAAAACCATACCAACACCATACTCACCAGACGAAGGTAACTTCACGCCTATTTTCCGGCACTCGTCTAAGAAATACTCATGCGGAATTTGAATGAGAATACCTGCACCATCACCCGTTTGTGGGTCACAGCCACAAGCACCTCTGTGATCCATGCGCTCCAGCATTGTAATTGCATCAGCCACAATTTGGTGAGATTTACGTCCTTTCAAATGGGCTCTAAAACCGATACCACATGCATCGTGTTCGAACTCAGGACGATACAAACCTGGTTGTTGTTTAACTTCTGTCATCATCAAGTTGTAGTTGTAGTAATATTGGTCAAATTGTACTCGTTTTAACCCTGTTTTTCCACATTAAGACGTTTGGCAAATAGGGAGTTATATATATAGATTATATAATATTCTTGCAATATAATAATTAAAAAATTTGGTATTCATACTTTAAATCCAAATTTTATTTCAAAATTTTAAAATAATTAATATATTACCAAAATCTATAAAAATTATACAATTCGCAACCTGATTACTAACAAAAAATCAGCTAAACTAGCCTTAATTAAGGTCTAACTTAGCTGATTTCGAATATAAAAATAGAAAATAGCTGTGTCTATTTCATCAATCTATCCAATGCATTTTGTCTATCCAAATGGATTTGTTTTTTAAGCTCATCTAATGAGGAAAACTTCGTTTCGGGGCGAATAAAGCAATGCAGATGAACGGTTAATATTTCCCCATAAATATCTTCGTTAAAATCAATAATATGCACTTCGTTTGTACGGCCAACCCCATCAACAGTTGGTCGATTCCCAATATTCATTACGCCTAGAAAAGTTTTATTTCGACAGCTTACGCGAACTGCATAAACCCCATTTAAAGGAATCAATTTATAACTTTCTGATACATAGATATTTGCAGTAGGAAACCCAATAGTCCGTCCCAATTGACGACCTTTGACAACAACTCCTACAAAACTATACGGCCGGCCAAGTAAACCGTTGGCTACATCTAAATTTCCGTTTACTAATGCCTCACGAATTTTTGTCGAGCTAATAGCACTATTATCAATTTCTTGGCGAGATATTTCTTCAATTTCTAGATTAAAACGTTCTTTATTGGACTGTAGGAAATCAAACCCACCACTTCTGTTTTTGCCAAATCGATGGTCGTATCCAATAATCAAAGTCTTGGTGCCTATACCATTTAACAAAATATCTTGTACATACCTCTCAGCAGTTAGCTCCGAAAAGTCTCTTGTAAAAGGCAAAACCAACAAATGTTGAACACCCAAACCAGCTAAAATCTCCGCCTTTTCATCAATTGTTGTTAATAATTGAACGGGTAAGTCAGGGGATTTAGCGACTACAAGTCTCGGATGCGGCCAAAAAGTGAGTACAACAGACTCACCACCCCGTGAAGTGGCTAACTCATTCAAGCGATGAATAATTTTTTGATGTCCTATGTGTACCCCATCGAATGTGCCACTTGTTACCACAGCATGTGATAGAGGGATAAATTCGGATAAACTATGATATATTTTCACTTTTCTTAAGTTGCTCTAAATATTCTTCAATAGTTAATGCATCCTCTACACAAAAAGCACCAATCTTAGTTCTTCTCAAAGAACCTAGATACGCTCCACTTTGCAACTTTTGTCCAAAATCACGTGCCATACTCCGAATGTACGTCCCTTTTGAACAAACAATGCGGAAAGAAATGACTGGGAAAGCACTACTATCAATTTCAAACTCTTTTACTTCTACCTGTCGCGGTTTCATGATTACCTCCTCGCCTTTCCGCGCGGATTCGTAGGCACGTTTCCCATTGATTTTAACAGCAGAATGTGCAGGGGGAAACTGTTCGATGATACCTGTCATGCCTGCAACGACATTTTCAAGCATTTCCTGTGTGATATGCGAAGTAGGGTATTCGGCGTCAAATTCCGTTTCTAAATCAACAGATGGGGTTGTTTTTCCAAGGACAAATGTGCCAGTATACTCCTTTTCTTGGGCTTGATACGACTCAATTTCCTTGGTTTTTTTTCCTGTACAAAGGATTAATAAACCAGTAGCAAGTGGGTCGAGTGTACCTGCGTGACCTACTTTTTTAAATTTTCCTCCGTACCGAATTTTATTTACGACATCAAAAGAAGTCCAGCGGAGTGGCTTATCAATAAGGATGACATAATCACGGGACAACGGTATAGTTGATTCTTCCATAGAATTAAATGACGCTAAGCTCAACGCCAGAAAGGATTAAGGCGATTATCACAAGACCTAAACCGATACGATAATAGCCAAAAACACGAAACCCGTATTTTTGTAAAAAGTGTATAAAAAACTTAATAGCAAGCATGGCAACGAAAAAGGCAATAACATTACCAAATAGTAATAAATTGATTTCTTCGGTAGTAAAGGTCAAGGTACCATTCAAGTAACCTTTTAATAACTTGTAAGCTGATGCCGCTAGCATAGTTGGGACTGCCAAAAAGAAAGAAAACTCAGCAGAAGACTTTCTAGATAAGCCTTGGAACATCCCTCCAATAATCGTTGATGCTGAGCGAGAAACACCTGGAATCATCGCAATACACTGGAATAATCCGATTTTAAAGGCATCTGAATAGGCTATATCTTCTTTTTGCGCTTTTTTCTCAAAGTAATCATCTATAAAAATCAGAACAATACCACCCAAAACGAGCATAATAGCAACAACTAATACACTTTCTAATAATTGATCAATTAAATCACCGAGAATAAGTCCAACAAAAGCAGCAGGAATAAAGGCAACCAATAATTTATAGTAAAATTGAATAGATTGAAAAAATCTACGCCAGTACAACACTACCACAGACAAAATTGCCCCAAATTGAATATTCACTTCGAAAATTTTGGTGAAAGAGGCTTCATTGATACCCATAAGTGCAGCACCAATAATCATGTGACCCGTAGAACTTACAGGTAAATATTCTGTGATTCCTTCAATGATGGCTAAAATAAGTGCTTGAATATACGTCATTTGTACAGTTTATTTTTTCTTTAGAATTGCATAGAATTCAACCATAAACCCTAAAAAAGTAATGATTGGCCCAAGGGTTAACCCTAAGAAACCAAAACCGAATTCCTCTTTATCCATCGTCATGATGATGAAACCGCCAAGAATAAGCGCTAGACCAACAAACATCAACTTGTAATTTGCCTTTCCAAAAGGCAAAGAGGGGTCATTTTTAGGGATCATTTTTTCTTGATTATTCATTATTTATTCGTT
>CAYNRA010000018.1:0-27494 GCA_964399465.1 uncultured Cytophagales bacterium | reverse complement strand
AAGAGGGGTCATTTTTAGGGATCATTTTTTCTTGATTATTCATTATTTATTCGTTTAAATCGTCCAAATCCATTATCAAATATTTGCTTATTGCTTGAAATGTGCTAGCAAGCCCCAATAAGACTCCCAAAATTACAAGTAAAACTGAAATCAACCACAACTGAGTGTAATTTTGCACAAGGGACAGACCGGGAATTTGCGAGACTGCAATTTGTTGAATGCCAAAAACACAAAGAAAAGACAGCACTCCTGCTAAGAATCCATGAAAAGCAGAGCGTACTAAATACGGTTTTTGAATAAATCCATCTGTAGCTCCTACCAATTGCATAGTACGTATCAAAAAACGCTGTGAGTACAAAGCCAAACGAATGGTATTATTTATGAGAAGAATAGTAGCAACGAGAAAAATCAATACAATACCTGAAATAAATAAGTATATCTTATTAATGTTCTGACTAAAGTCACGAATAATTCCTTTTGCATATTCTACTTCATAAACTCCATCAAGCCCCGATAGAACCTCCTTAACTTCTTCTAGATTTTTATCCCCAAAATATTTTTCTTGAATTCGAATGCTTACAGCATCTCGGAATGGGTTTTCTAATAATACCTGACGAAAATCTTCCTTAGCATCCTTTATGAACGAATCTGCGGCTTGTTGTTTCGAAATAAAACGAAGCTGAGGTATTCCTTTTTCTTTTAAGACAAAAGGATAAGTAGATATAACGAGTTGAAGGGAATCCGTTTGGGATTTCGTAAGATTTTTTTCAAAATAGACTTGTACTTCGATATTTTGCTTCAGGTAACGAATAATTTCGCGAGAGGTTAAAGCAGTCCAGCCACAAAACCCAATGAGAAAAAGTGCCACTGTAAGACTGACAACAATTAATACGCCCGGATAGCTTCCTAGTTTCTTATTTCTACGCATAACTCTCAACAATTTTAAGTATGCCCTTCTTTGTGGTTTATATTACTACTTGGCTTTCATCAAAACCTCAACTGCCTGCGTCTGCTTCTTTTTTCCATTCGGCAATCTGCTCGGGCATACTTTGCTCCAAAATATGGGTCACAATTTCAGTAATTTCCTCAAGTGTTTGTTCTGCTGTAAAATAAATAGGTTCTTTGAACTTCACACGTAATTGTGTATTTCTTCGCTTGTACTTTAATCCCGTTTTATTGAAAGCCCGACGAAATCCATCAATGACTACAGGGATAACGATCGGATTATTTTCTTTTATTATATGAGCTGTCCCTTTTCTTATAGGTGCGTATGGGCTTGTTGTTCCTTGTGGAAAACTAATAACCCAACCAAACTGCAATCCTTTGGAAACTTGCTCCCCAGCGCTTGTATCTACTCCTCTTTGTACATTTTGTCCCTTGGCTCTCCAAGATCTTTCTACCAATATAGCTCCAGCAAGGCTAAACATCTTTGGTAAAAGACCATCTTGCATCGTTTCTCGAGCAGCAATGTAAAAGGTTCGTGCTCTTGGTGCAAACAAATAAAAAGGAATAAGACGACGTCCCATTCCCCATTTTGAAGCACAAAAAATATGATAAAACGTAATTACGTCTGCAAAGTAGGTTTGATGATTTGATATAAAAAAAACATTTTGGTTTGGCAAATCCTTCAAATGTTCTGTTCCATCTACTTTTAATTTGTTTGCCACAGCGATTCGCCAAAAAGTAGGAAAACCAGCTACAAAAATGATTAAGCGCTTCAAAAATAACCAATTACCAAAAGGATCTTTCTCAAAAATTCCCAAGAAATCAAATCGTGATAAAAACCGAACAGTAGAATTGTTCGTATGGGATGGGATAGGCAAAAAGTTTTGTATTATTTTCCACATAGCAACCTTCATGTTATTAAGCCCTACGGTCTAACTCGTCACGAATCAAAGCAGCCATTTCATAATTTTCTTGTGTGAGTGCTTCTTGTAACATCTTGGTTAGTTCGTCTAGTGAGAGACTGCGTAGTTTGTCTTCTGGTCTTGCAACGATGGGTGGAACGTCAATTTCCTCTAGCTCGTCATCTGACGGGAGTCCTTGTTCTCTTAAATCCTCCTCCGTGTTAATACCCGCTTCAGTTAGTATAGAATCATGGATATATATTGGAACATCAAAGCGTACAGCTAAAGCTACCGCATCTGACGGCCGGGCATCTATACTCTTTTGTCGAATGCCATCTGTACAAATAATTTGCGCATAAAAAACACCTTCACGAAAATCAGAAATCACAATTTCTTCGAGCGTGAAATCAAATGCTCGAGCAAATGACTTAAATAAATCATGCGTCATCGGACGTGTCATTGGCATCTTCTCCAATTCCCATGCAATGGCATGCGCCTCTGGATTACCAATAACAATTGGTAAACGCCTTTTTCCTGACTCTTCAGCCAAGACCAATGCGTATGAGCCATGTTTCAATTGACTCTCCGACAAACCAATAATTTCTAGTTTAATTTTTTCCACGTCGCAAATATATCTAAAAACCCTTACTAAGAAAAGATAATTGTAGATAACACTACATACATACGTATTTATATAATACTTGTAATTAAAGTATACACTATAGTTTCTGTAGTGTAACCTTCATTTTCCCTGACTTACTTTCTCCTGGATTCAACAATATAAGTCCCTCGTGATTATTAAATGAGTTGATATTAGCCGTTTGGGGTTCGATGGCAATACAATCCCGTGTATTCGGCGTGTAAACAACCAAATATTTCAAACCTTCTGACAAATCACACCACTGAGAAACTGTTAAAATTTGTGTACTACTTATTAATTTGGTCTCTACCCAATCCATCTCCTTCAATAAATAGGCGGTATCCAAAGATAATCCATTCAACGCGCGAGCTTGTCTTTCTCTTGTTGGAAAGTTCCCAGTCGGAATATGAGCTGAATTTACTTGCACCTCTTGGTGTTTGGGTAACTCAAGTTGTAATGTATCAATCGAATAATCTTCTAAACGAAAATAAGGATGCCAGCCGAAAGCTACTGGAATATGTACATCTTCTTGATTTGTGATTCTAAATGAAAATTCAAGTCCTTCATTCGTGAGTGAATAATCAAGCATTAGCTCACATTTGAAAGGATACCCTTTTTCTTCTCCGTCTAATGAATAAGCCAATTGCACTTGGTGTTCAGTAGTTAACAAAACATCAAAAGGTTTTTCAGCAACTAAACCATGAATAGCATGGCCCCTGCTTATTTCATTGATAGGTAAGTGATATTCACTATTCATATACGTGTATTTCCCCCCGTCAATTCGATTTGGAAAAGGAAATAAAACCGACGAAGGAAACCCATCTCGCCAAGAACTTGAATTTATGAGGGGAAATTGAATTACCTCACTTGTATTTAATTGTAAAGAAGCAAGCGTGCCCCCTAGCCCTGGGAGTATGACCGCCTTGTGTTTCCCATCAGGGGACTGAACATTTATTTTTTCTGTATTCATTTCCACAGTATTTCTTTATAAATACCCTTCGACACCCATCCCAAAAAGAGCGAAATCAAACTTGACAGGGTCATTTGCGTCAATTAATTTTAAATTTTCTGTTAATTCTTGAGCCATATTCCAATCTGGTTTTGGGCGTGTAACTAAATCTAACTTCTTTGCTACCCTTTCAACATGAACGTCACAAGGACAAATTAGTTCTGCTGGTTTAATTTTCTCCCAAAGGCCAAAATCTACTCCTTTGTCATCTTTTCGAACCATCCATCGTAGGTACATATTCAACCGTTTACAACTCGACCCTCTTACTGGGGTAGCAACGTGTTTGCGCGTACGGTGTGGCGCATCTTCTAACGAAAAAAAAGAAGCATGAAAGTGGGACAATCCAGCTAAGGCGGTCCATTTAGTCGTACCTGAAGGAACGAATGCGTATTCAAGTGAATCGTATTTTTCGTAATGAAGCTTTAACCAATGAACAAAATAAAGGGCGTCCGTGGCATTAAATGTTCGGTGCTTAAACGAAAGAAAATTTTTTAAATCCGACTCTGAATGATGAAGTATAAAATCATGTGGAGAGTTGTCCATGAATCTAAGTAATTCCTGGCACTTATGGATAATCGTTTTACGCTGTCCCCACGCTAGAATTGCAGCAAAGAAACCTGAAATTTCGATATCTTGTTTTTTGGTGAATTGATGAGGGATAACTATTGGATCATTTTCAATAAATCCCCAAGTATTGTATTTTAAATACATTTCCTCCAGCAAATCGGCAACTGTATTGGGCATACTTACTTTTTTAGAATTTTGCCAACTACATAAACCAACACTCTAGATAAAGCGGAAAAAACAGTCAAAACTCCAGTAAAAATCAATGAAAATAAGGTAATTATTGGGTACATTAATGCAAAAAATACCGTCCAAACTATCTCTTTCCACTTTTTTTCTTCTTTGATTGGTTCTAAAGACATCTTCTTTTTATTTTGGATAAACCATGTACGATATTTCTGCGCGTAAACGATTGTCCTTTGGTTGTAATTTAACAAATGCGGCAGGTGAGACTCGAATCATAACTCCATGATTCTCTCCAATTTCTGGAAGTGTTCCAATTACCTTCACTAGAACACTTGCTCCTGTAGCTTCGTTCCGTACTTTCACCAAAGAACCAATTGGTGCTTCGCGATGAAGGGCCACGTGCTTATCACTTTTATTTTGTGTTTTAATAACCTCCGCGATACCTAGCTCTGTTACAGGTACAGCCATCAAATCTTTTCTATCAACCCCATACATGGTTCCGATCGGTTTGGACAGCATTTCTGGCGTAACTTTACCGGTTAATACTAGCTCCTGACCTGGTTTTAGATTTTCATCTTTTAAATTATTCCACTGTTGTATCAAATTCACTGGAATATCATACAAGCGACTTATGGCAAACAAAGTTTCTTTTTCCTTTACCACATGTGATTTGGCTTTGGATACATTTGAAACTAAGGGCACTGGAAAAAAAATCTCTTGGTTGATGGACAAAACAAGCTCATCCAAATTGATGTCTGGATTCAATTCCTTAAATTCGTCGAGTGAGCAGTTATACTTTCTTAATAAACTATAAAGAGTTTCTCCTTTCTGAATCTGGTGTACAACTTTTGCTGTATTTGGTGTTTTTGTAACTAGGCTAGCTTGACTGTACGAAATCAATGTCAAAAGCTGAAGCGAGAGAACAAAACCTAAACGAGTAAATACAATTGAACGGCGCATAATTCGAGACTAATTAAGGTGTTTATGAGGTTATTATCGATTCTCAACTGGCCTAGTCGAAAATGTAAAAAAAACTTTCATTGAGGCTAGACTATAAAAAGAATAACACAAATATAAATTATTTCAGCAATTTTTCGATATCATTTATCTCAATTGGAATATTTGAACCCAAATCTATTGGGCCATTTGTCGTGATCAATATATCCGTTTCCAACCTGATTCCAATCCCTTCCTCTTTTATATAAATTCCCGGTTCGCAAGTCAATAACATTCCTTCTTGCATGTTCATTGAATAATCACAGACATCATGCACATCTAATCCTAAGTGATGTCCAATACTGTGAGGGAAATATTTTTTTACACTTTCTCTTTTTTTTACCTCATCCTTCAAATCACGAGCAGTGAGGAGTCCTAAATTTAGTAATTGTTCGGCTACTTTTTCCTCAGCAAACTGCTTCCAATCTTGTATGGAGTAACCAATCTTCATTTGAGCGATACACTCACGCATAATAGATAAGACGGCCGCATAAACTTCTTTTTGTCGTTCAGTAAACAGACCATTTGCAGGAACACAACGCGTTATATCTGCCTTGTAGTTACCATAAGATGCGCCAAAGTCCATCAAAATAAGACTATTCGACGTTATTCGTTGGTGATTTGTAACATAATGTAATACATTAGCTGCTCCACCACTTGCAATAATGGGTTGAAAAGCATGTCCATCTGCCCCTAACTGAAGCATTTTATAGGTCAATGCAGCCTCAATCTCATACTCGAACACACTCATTTTCACCTGTTTACAGGCAAATTCAAATGCTTGATGCGTGATTTCCAATGCTTTTCGTATTGTTGAAATTTCCAATTCAGATTTACACGTTCTCAGTGTTTTTGTCAAAACTGTCAATGGGATTAATTCCCCACCAAAAAGTACAATCAACTCTTTTGTGAAAAGCTCTGCTGTCGTCTTCGGAGGAATAGAATGAGGAATTTCTTTAACATTTATATATATATGCTGTATTTCAGGCAGGTAGATATGTACAATTTCTTTCCAATCCTGAGTGCATTTAATTTTTTCTTGATCTATGCCTGAAAGTACGGACGCTTCGGCTATCGTCAACTTTTTCCCTTCCCAAGTTTGTATCCAATCGTTGGTTTCTCGAATGAAAAGCGACTCATGAGCCATACCCTTACCATCTATGTACATGATAAAAACGGTATCTTCTTGGTCTATTCCTGTTAAATAATACAAATCACTTTGCTGAACAAAAGGATAATGTGCATCCGCATTTACGGGCATTACGTCATTTGAAAAGCAAATGACCAAAGAAGAAGGAGCAAGAGAGCAATGTAATTTTTCTCTATTTGTCTGAAAGAATTCGGCAGGTAGAGGTATGTATTTTGTCATAAAATGAAAGAAAACTCCGTACTACAATAATCTATACACAAAAATACCGGCATGTTTTTTTATTCGGTTTGTATATGCTGAAAGTGTTTCACTGCTTAGTTCAACTTTTTTGTTTTCTGAGGAGGCATGTACAAAGCGAAGTGAATTATCAAGCCAAACGGCAATACCTTCATGATTTACATCGAGTCCATCAATTGTTGATGTAAAAGCTATAATATCTCCAGATTGTATAAGGTTTTGATTTACTTCAATGGAATCTTTCGGTAAATAGAAGAAAGAACTTTGTGAAAGTTGCAATTCTTGTGCTTTCACTTTATTCCATTCTTTTACAGGAATATTCATTGGATAAAGACCTTTGTGAGTTGACATAAATTGTATCTTTTTTTCCAACAGTTTTCCCGTATCTTTTAAGACATCGACAACAATTTTCTTCTGACTTGCTTGTAATATCCATCCCGAAAAGTAATGTAAACGAGAACCGTATCCATCTATCATCCCTTGATGATATCTAAGTTCAGCCAGCAGTTTTTGATAATTTTCATAAGATGGCTTATCAGAATGTGCATTTCGAGTAAGAGCAACACAATGTTCTACGAAAGTAAAACAATCGAAAGCATCGGTACGACAAATGAGTGTTTCCTTGGGTTGTTCTAATGTACCTGCCAAATAGGGAGTACCAACATATTTTTTGGCAACTCGCAATATAGTCTGACTTACCTTATCATTCGGATTATTTTTATACGTATAAATAGCATCTTGTGATTGAGCGAAAGCGAATGTAAACGACAACGCTACAAAAAGAAGCGTTGTTAATTTTTTCAATTGGAACATAGAATATGTAAATTTAGTCGATAATTGGTATGGGTCTATTTAAGCTTTCCTCAAGCGATATAAATGTTTCAGTTCGTTGGATACCTTGTATTTTCTGTATTTTATCGTGCAATATTTCACGTAAATGTGCTGTATCTCTACAAATAAGCTTGGCAAAAATACTATAAATTCCTGTAGTATAGTTGATATTCACAATTTCAGGAATTTGATGAAGTTGTGAAGCAACCTCGTCATAGAGAGAACTTTTATCTAAGTAAATACCAAGAAACGCGCTTATATCCCAACCGAGTTTTGCGATATCGACATTCACACTGCTTCCTTGAATAACCCCTTTGGATTCCATTTTTTTAACGCGCACATGGACAGCTCCTGGCGACAAGAATACTTTCTCGGAGATCTCAGCATATGATAATTTGGCATTTTCCATGAGAAGAGATAAGATTTTCAAATCTAACTCATCAATATCAGCTGTTTTTGTCATTAGATGTTTTTTAGTTGTGATGGATAATTCAATACAATAAATAGATAATATTTAAAAAACTAAGTCTTTATCAATAAATTATCTTTTATTTATGTTTTATTTTTAAATAATTTGCATTCAAGTTCAATTGTGTATTAACTTTGCAATATCAAATCAGAACAAATATAGCTACATGTTTTGATTTGTCGAGTTCTTTTCAACAATGTAGGATGACGAAACTGGCAGCCGTGCCCTCCTGTCTCGGGGGTGGTGAGTTCAGGACAAACACAAAGTAAAGCCGGACGGGTTTTTTCCAAGTCGACTGGGGTTGACCACCAAATCATTTGCTTTGAGGCTAACTGCACCGTGGGCGGTTCGACTCCCCCTCCTACAGCTATTAAAAAGGGTATGCAAGAAATTTTTTTAACCTAAATACGTTTCTTACATACTCTTTTTTTTGTATTTTTGCTAATATAAAGATATTATTTGGTTTTTAGTTTGTTGATGAAGTGTAATTGCGACACGCAGTCCCAGCTTGTGGACTGTGTGTTTTGCTTTTATAGTCTATTTTATAACTTTTTCACAAACTCAACAAAGTGCCATTTTTACATACCTATGCTCTTTTAACGCCATTTTCTTTACTATATTTGAGCCTTATCTTAGCAATTTACCACTAATCTATGGCAACCTCTACTCCATTTATAACCAACGATGCTGTTTTGCTTGGCATTCTTATTGGCATAATCTGGCTTGTTTTCGTCGCAGCAAATTCAACGAACCCAATACTGAAAAAAATATTCAAGGTGGTTCCGCCTATCCTTCTATGCTATTTTATTCCAAGTATTCTGAATTCATTACATGTCATTGATGGCCACAACTCCAAATTATACCCTATTGTATCCAATTATTTTCTACCTGCTTGCCTAATCTTATTTACGATAAGCGTTGATTTTAAATCTATTGCCAAACTTGGTCAGAAAGCCATACTTGTTTTTCTGGCAGGTACAGTTGGGGTCATTATAGGAGGACCTTTGGCAGTTTGGATTGTCAAACTCTTTCAACCCAATTTATTTGCTCCAACACCTAACCCAGGTGACGAAGTTTGGCGAGGTCTTGCCACAATTGCCGGAAGTTGGATTGGTGGCGGCGCAAACCAAACCGCTTTAAAAGAAATCTTCAAACCATCTGATTACTTATTTTCACAAACAGTTGCCGTTGATATTGTCGTTGCTGAAATCATTCTTGCGGTTTTACTTTATGCTGTTGGTCATACAAAAAAGATTGACGCATTTCTAAAAGCGGATACAAGTAGCTTAGAAGACATCCAGCAGCGCGTGAGCCAGTTGCAGACAGCAAATAAACGCATAGCCACTTTTTATGATATTGTCACGATGCTCGGTGTCGCGTTTGTGGCAACTGGCATCGCCCATTTTTTTGCCGGATACATCACCCCGTTTATCCAAAAGAATTACCCAGAATTAGCTGCATTTAGTTTGACTTCTTCTTTCTTTTGGGTGATATCGATTGTTACTTTGCTCGGAATTTTAGCCTCATTTACCTCGCTAAGAAATCTTGAAAATGCAGGTGCTTCTCAATATGGAAGTTTCTTTTTGTATCTCTTAATTACGACTATAGGGATGCAAATGGATTTAACAGCCATTATTAACAATCCTGTTTTATTTATCATCGGTATTCTTTGGATGACTTTCCATGTAATCGTCGTTGTCCTTGCTTCGATCTGGCTAAAAGCACCTTTCTTTTTCGGCGCTGTTGGCTCACAGGCAAATATAGGTGGGGCAGCATCTGCACCGGTCATAGCAGCAGCTTTTCATCCTTCTTTGGTTTCTGTTGGTGTATTACTCGCTGTACTTGGCTATGCAATTGGTACGTATGGAGGGTATATATGTGCCCTACTCATGCAATGGGTGGCAACGGGCTAAACATTACAATTTACTCTTAAAAATATGTCCCAAATTTACAAAACATTACTTCTCATTGCTTTCCCATTGGTTTGCATATGTCAAAACATACCCAATATTCGCATTCAATCAGGTGTATTTGCCTCGAATGGTTCGGTAATTCCTTTTTGGCTTCGTGCAAACCAATATGGAGCTGTGCCTGCCACAGGATCTGCACTTTTTTTTGATGTAGAGGTTAACTCCAGAGAGGATTCGAACGCACGTCTCATTAAGAATATCCTCTATGGAGCAAATGTGTTTGTTTCCACTGGGAAAAATGCACAAATAATTATTCCAGAACTTTACACTGGATACCGAATACTAGGCTGGGAAATAACAATCGGACGTAAGAGGACAATACTGGGATTGGTAGATTCAACACTCTCTAGTGGTTCAATTACTTGGTCTGGAAATAGTCTTCCGCTACCAGCAATCACAATTATAAGACCCCATTTTTCGAAACTTCTTTTTCCGTGGTTTAGTTGGAAAGCCTCTTATAGTCATGGCTGGTTTGGAAAACAACGATTTGCTTCGTCCTACTTCCTTCACCAAAAATCACTATATGGTCGTATCGGGAATGAGTCTAGCAAATTGAAACTGTACGGAGGTATTTTACACCATGTTCAGTGGGGTGGATTTCCCACCAGAGAACGAGATCAAAATGGGCTTCCTATTCCCTCAACTCCATTTTCATCCGACCTAAGAACCTATATTTTAGCCATATATCCTTCAAAAAAAATGACTCAAAAAATGGATGGATATGACCCCTTTGATACTGAAAATAGGTTTGGAAACCATCTCGGCCAACTCGATGTAGCAGCCACTTTACAATTAAAAAATAGTTCTATAATGGGCTATAAACAGACCTTATTTGAAACAGGTGCCACTTTTTCTAGTCTATCAAATGTAGACGATGGACTTTACGGGATTGGTTGGAAATCTTCAAACAAAACATCCATTTGGCAACACATTACCTTTGAATATCTACAAACAACCAACCAAGGAAGTTATCAACCTGCTTTACCGAGACTGTTGGGACTTCAAGACCGTCATTTTGGGGAAAATAATTTCTACTTTAATCACCAACAATATTATGATGGCTGGTCATATCAAAGACAAACAATTGGCACGCCTTTTTTACTTGCAGAAGAACAGATCCGTTCTCAAAAGTTTGGTGGGAATGGATACGTCTTTACCAATAATAACCGTGTCAAAGTTGGCTACCTAGCCATGCAACATAAATTTGGACCAATTGATATTATTTCAAAATTAGCATACAGTAGAAATTTTGGGTCCGATTGGAATTCCATTCGTCCAATTTCTCAACTATCTACTGCACTAATGTTTGAATATATTCCCCAATTAGCCAACCAAAAGTGGACTCTTTCTATTGGAACAGATCGAGGTGACTTAATAAAAGACACGTATGGAATCTCGATTCGTTTTTTGCAACAATGGTAATTATCCTCGTTAGTTTACCCTGTTTTTTTGGCAAATGGTATATATTTGTTTGTTCAACTTATAGACAACCTTATCTCTCTAAAATTACCATAAGCTAACACTTGTATGATGAGAAAAAAAATATTCTATTTATCACTTTTGCTTTCTAGTGTTCTTTTTTCTTGTAGAAAAACAGGCACGAAAGCATTGCAAGAAGGAGACTATGTAAACGCTGTCATACAGTCAACCGAGCGATTACAACGCGAAGGGGATCATGTCAAATCGCGAGAAGTACTACTGCAATCGTACCCATTAGCAAAAACAGATTTACAAACTCAAATTCAGCGCACGCTACAAAGCCAGATAAACTTCAAAGACGAAAAGTTAATCGGTTATTACCAAGAGTTGAATAAAATGTATTGGGCTATACAAAACTGTGTAGCATGTAGACGGTTGGTTGAACCCGAAGATTTTTCAGGTGCGGAACAAGACGCTCGAATGCGTGCTTATGAGGAAAGAATTTTTGCTGGTGAACAATCCATGGCATTAAATACCATGACAGCCGGGCGTATGGCTCTTACCCATTTTGAAGCAGCCGATCGGCTTTTACCGGGACAGCCAGGCATAGTACAAAAAATAGAAGAGGCTCTTTTTCTAGGTTCTGTACATGTGGTGGTAGAACAACCTACGCTGAACTCTCGTTTGTACGATTACAGTCAAGCTTATTTTCAAGAACAAATCAATGGTTTTTTACAGACGAATCGTCGATTAAATCAATTTATTCGTTTTTATCAACCAGAAGAAGCAGAAGCGATTAAGCTAACCCCAGATCAAATTATTCGACTCCAATTTGTGGACTTTTCGGTAGGGCAAACACGAATACAGTCTGAAAAGCAAACGCTCATCAGTAAGGACAGTGTAAAAACGGGAGAGGCGACCATTGATGGGAAAAAAGTACCTGTTTTTGCAAAAGTAAGTGCGGAGTTCATTAAAAATAGAAAAGAAGTTCTATCACAAGGCATTTTACAAATGCAAATTTTGGATTATAGACAAGACAAAATTGTATATTCGCAAGAGTTTTCGGGGCAATACAAATGGGTGAACGAATGGGCAACTGTAAATGGAGATACACGCGCTTTAACTCAGCAAGAACTAGCCTTTACAAAACAACGCGAGGAACTTCCACCTCCTCCACAACAGTTATTTATAGAATTTTGTAAGCCAATTTATAATCAGGTTACTAGCCGGATTCGTTCGTATTATTCAAACAAATGAACCAATTTATTCACTATAATTTTAGAAATGCAATGCAAAAGAATACCTTTCTACTTGGGGTTTTGATGATCATTAGTTCTTTTATGCCTAGTATGGCACAAGAGCAACTTGCTATTGAACGTGTTGTTAATGATTTTTTGATTGGAGGGACAAATGGTGAAGTTGACCGTTTCCGGAACGCATTCGTACCAGATGCCGTTCAGCGCTCTATTGGTTCAAACGGTAGTGTTACAGGGATTACTGTCCGGGAGTTGAGTAGCCGAATAAAGCCAAACCAAGTAATGGACAGAACCACCAAAATTGTCTCTTGGAGCTATGCAGGCAATGCAGCTACAGCCATTACAGAAACGGAATACCCTACTAACAAGGTAATTGACATGTTGAATCTACTCAAAGTAAATGGAGAGTGGAAAATTGTAAGCCGGGTATTTACTCGAATTGAAAAGACGGATGAAGTAACTTCGAGTCAAAAAACAACGGCAAAACCTGGAGCTAAACCAGCAACTCCACCAGCCAAAAAACCAGCACCAAAACGTCCTGCATCTGATGATGGTTGGTAAAAAAAAGAGGCATCTGGAAAGTTCAGATGCCTCTTTTTTTTAGAAATTAGGTTTCAATAAATATTTGCCATAAAACTCATCAATTACACGAACTGCGTCTTCCGGTGTATCGACCAGCTGCATGAGCTTCATATCTTCAGGATTGATATTTTTTTCTTCCTCTCCCATGGTATTTTCAATCCAATCGATAAGTCCTTTCCAGTAACTTGTTCCGACTAAAACGATGGGAAAGCGTCCTATTTTTTTTGTTTGTATTAAAGTTAGTGCTTCAAAAAGTTCATCCATTGTACCAAATCCGCCTGGCATCACAACAAAACCTTGAGAATATTTGATAAAATTTACTTTTCGAGCGAAGAAATAATCAAAATTAATACTTTTATCAGAATCAACGTAAGGGTTGGGTACTTGTTCAAAAGGCAACTTAATATTTAGTCCGACGGATTTCCCTCCTTTTTGATGGGCACCTTTGTTACCTGCTTCCATAATTCCTGGGCCACCACCTGTAATAACTCCGTAACCTTTTTCAACGAGAAGTTCGGCGATGCGCTCGGCTTGTTGGTAATATTTATTTTCCTTTTTTGTACGGGCTGACCCAAAAATAGAAACACAGGGACCTATTTTAGCTAATTTATCAAATCCCTCAACAAACTCTGCCATTGCTTTAAAAATTTGCCATGCATCTTGGCTTTGGATTTCATTCCAATTTTTGGCTTCAAAAGCTTCAATGATTTTATCATCCTCATTATTATTGGACATATCTAAGATTGGTTAGTTTAAAACACATATTTTCATAGTAGAAAGGAAACGAATAACGTATATTTGTTATGAAAAGTTTAAACCAAGAAAAAATGTCATTAAAAATTGCGATAGGAAGTGACCATGCGGGTTATGGTTACAAACAACAAATTATTCAGTGGTTGGATGCAAATGGATACCCGAGCATCGATTTTGGTCCTTTTTCAGAGGCTTCATTCGATTATCCAGATTCAGCACACCCACTTGCTTCTTCTGTCGAAAAAGGAGAGACCAATTTTGGCATTCTTATTTGTGGTAGTGGAAACGGTGTCTGCATGACAGCTAACAAGCACCAAGAAATTCGTGCTGCTCTTTGCTGGACAGCTGAACTTGCTGAGCTTTCTCGCCAACATAACGATGCGAATGTCCTTTGTTTACCCGCACGTTTTATCGATATTGACCTTGCATTGGCTTGTGTAAATAAATTTCTTACTACCCATTTTGAAGGGGGGAGACACGCAAATCGAGTAAACAAAATTTCTTGTTAAAAAAGCTAAGAATCTTTTTTAACAAGAAATACGAATGAGATTCTTTTTTCATCTATATATTATTTTGTTAAAATGAAATGTTACAAAATATAGTTTCATTCGCTCTATTCACGAAAACTCCTTACTTTTGTGGTACAATCTACATAAGGTACGAAAATAATTTTAATTAAAAGAATGAAAAGAATTGCTGTTTTTACCTCTGGAGGCGATGCACCGGGCATGAACGCATGTATCCGAGCTGCTGTGAGAGGAGCCATTTACCATGGAATTGAAGTGTACGGAATTCGTAGAGGGTACAACGGAATGATCAGTGGTGATATTTTTCCGATGACCTCTCAGTCTGTTAGTAATATAGTACAACGCGGTGGTACAATCCTGAAATCAGCGCGAAGTAAAGAATTTATGACCCCAGAAGGTCGTAAAAAAGCCTACGATAACCTCATGGCACACGGCATTGAAGGTCTTGTTGCTATTGGTGGAAATGGTACGTTCACTGGTGCTGAAATCTTCTATAACGAGTATGAATTACCTACCGTAGGATGCCCAGGAACAATCGATAACGATTTATACGGAACAGATTATACCATCGGTTTTGACACTGCCGTCAATACCTCCTTAGAAGCTATTGATAAAATTCGAGATACGGCCGATTCACACGACCGTGTCTTTTTTATCGAAGTTATGGGACGTGACTCCGGCTATATTGCCATTCAATCTGGCATCGGAGGTGGTGCTGAAATCATCATGGTGCCTGAAACTCATACTCCGTTGAAAAAAGTAGTTTCAACCCTGAAAGAAGGTTGGAGTCGCTCAAAATCATCTTCCATCGTTGTGGTGGCAGAAGGTGATGAGGAAGGTAACGCTGCTCAAATTGCGAATAATATCAAGAATCAGGTAGAAGATAAATTAGATATTCGGGTCACAACACTTGGGCATATTCAACGTGGGGGTACTCCAACTGCCTATGATCGTATTTTGGCAAGCCGTGTAGGACTTGGCGCAGTGGAAGGACTTATGAAAGGATATAAAAATGTGATGGCAGGGGTTGTAAACAATGAATTGGTCTATACGCCTTTCATTGATACCATCAAAAAACAAAAACCTATTCACGACGATTTGCTGCGAATGGTTCATATTCTAAGCATCTAATACAAAAGAGAGCGAATAGACATCTATTCGCTCTCTTTTTAAATATACCCTACCATCCAATAACTTACATAGCCGAACCATTCGTGGTATAAGTTTAGAAAATCTTCTAAGGCATGTCTACTTGGAATCAAGAATATCCACTTCCATTCTAGGTTTGCCTGGCGTGGATTCGTCCCAAAATGTACAAGATTAAAACCTTGTTTTTTGAAACAAGCAACTGCTCTTTTTGTATGATACGAAGAAGTTATTAAATAACAATCTGATGGTAAAATACCTTGTTGTTTAGCTAGTGCCACAGAAAAAAGTGCATTTTCATAGGTATTTCGTGCTTTTGTTTCCAAAATAATATCTGCAAGTGGGACACCATTTTGTATGAGAAAGTCCTTAGCCAATATCGTTTCAATTTGTGTTGTTCTTGAAACAAGCGGAACATAGCCACCTGTGATAAGAATCTTTTCAATTTTACCTTCCTTGTACAAACGATATGCCTGCCAAATACGGTCACTTGATGAACCCAAATGAAGGTTTTCTGTGCCCATCTCGGCATCCGTTTCAAAAAAACCTCCAGTCAGCACAATACCCCATTTTTTGGGGGATAATGAAGTCCTGCTTTGTACTGGTACTTCCCAAGCACTGACTAGCACATTCACAATCCATTGATTGGATACAACATATAAACCTACGACTATACCAATTATAAGTAGTTTTTGGTATTTTTTAAGAAATAAAACCAAAAACAAGCTAACAAAACATAACCCCAAGGGCGTGATAAAAAAGCTTACTACTTTGGAGAGGAAAAAAAACATAGAATGTAATACTATATGGAATGTCAAAAATAAAAAAAAGACAACCAAAAATCAGTTGCCTTTTCAACTAAACCCTAAACTATTGAAAAATAGACATTTATAGTGAGGTAGAAACAAAGCCCACACCCACTGTATTATTTGACATTTCATCAATTAATATAAATGAACCATTTCTAGGATTTACAACATAATCATCTGCAAAAATCGGCTGCGAAACCTTTAATGATGCAAGACCAATGCCATTTAACCGAATTTCCTTTGGTTCTATACTTGTTTCCAAAGATGGCATATCTACAGCTGAATTCAAAGAAATAAGTTTACTTTTTTGACGATTTACCCCATGTTGCAGAAGATATGTTTTCCCAGCACGCAATGGTTCCTCATCTAACCAACATATATTCGCTTGAAATTCTTTTTTTCCATTTATTTCCTCACCTTTCCGAACCAACATATTGCCACGACTGATGTCAATGTCATCTGTTAACGTCACCACCACTGACTCTCCGACCGTCGCATATTCTTTTTGCTCTTCCATTTTTTCAATGGTCGCAATAGTGCTCGATTTACCGCTTGGATATGCAATAACCTCATCTCCTACACGCAATGTTCCTGATACAATACGACCTGCATATCCTCTGTAATCATGGTATTGCTCTGTTTTCGGACGAATTACATACTGTATTGGCAACCTTGCGGGTGCATCTTTGAATAAATCGCCTTGTGGTGGAATACGCTCAAAAATCGATAATAAGGAAGCTCCTTCATACCAACCCATTTTTTCTGACTTTTCTACCACATTTTCACCATATAAAGAAGAAAGTGGAATAAACAGCACTTCCTGCCCTTCAAAACCTACCTTTGCACATGTTTCCTGAAAATCTTGCTTGATTTTCTCAAAAACTGCTTGGTCATATTTCACCAAATCCATCTTGTTTACAGCTACCACCACATAAGGAATCCGTAGTAAAGAGGCAATGTAAAAATGTCTTTTCGTTTGCTCGCTCAAACCGTGCCTAGCATCGATTAAAATCACGGAAACTTGCGCATTTGATGCCCCCGTTACCATATTTCGTGTATATTCAACGTGACCCGGTGTATCGGCAATAATGTATTTTCTACGCTCCGAGTGAAAATAAATATGTGCAACATCTATCGTAATTCCCTGCTCCCGTTCTGCGATGAGACCGTCTGTCAAAAGTGATAAATCGACAAAATCAAGTCCTTTTCTTTTACTTGCTGACTCCAGCGCGTCCAGTTTATCTTTTGTAATTGACTTGGTTTCGTAAAGCAAACGTCCAATCAACGTACTTTTTCCATCATCTACCGAGCCCGCCGTTGCAATTTTTAATATATCCATTTTTGTATGTCTTTAATCAAATTAGAAATAACCTTGTTGTTTTCTTTTTTCCATGGCAGCTTCTGAACGTTTATCATCGATTCGCGCTCCTCTCTCTGAAATTTCAGCGGATAGAATTTCTTCGATAATTTGGTCAATTGAATCTGCATCCGACGAGACAGCCGCCGTACAGGTCATATCTCCAACTGTTCTGAAACGAACAACTTGTTCAAACGGAATTTCATCAGCCGACTTATTGATAAAAGGCGAATCCGACCAAATCATGCCATCCCGTTCAAAAACTTGGCGTTTGTGTGCATAATAAATAGACGGAATGGCGAGATTTTCTGCTTTGATATAATTCCACACGTCTAATTCTGTCCAATTTGAAATCGGAAAAACACGAACGTTCTCACCTACTTCAATTTTTCCATTCAGCATATCAAATAATTCGGGACGTTGTTTTTTTGCATCCCATTGGCCGAAATCATCACGAACGGAAAAAATTCTCTCTTTCGCACGCGCTTTTTCTTCATCTCTACGCGCACCGCCAATACACGCATCAAACTTTAATTCTTCGATGGCATCAAGTAGAGTGACCGTTTGCAGTGCATTTCTACTCGCATACTTACCCGTTTCTTCCCGAACTTTTCCAGCTTTTATCGAATCTTCAACTAAGCGAACGTGTAATTCTACACCAAGAGAAGCCGCTAATTCATCCCGGAAAGAAATCGTTTCAGGAAAATTATGTCCTGTATCAACATGCAATAATGGAAATGGAATTTTGCCTGGATAAAAGGCTTTTTGTGCCAAACGTACCAAAGTTATGGAGTCTTTCCCTCCTGAAAAGAGAATGGCTGGGCGCTCAAATTGTGCAGCGACCTCTCGTAAAATATAAATGGCCTCGTCTTCCAATTGACGAGGAAAAGAAGCATGAATTGCTCCAACGTTTTCTGTTTGATTCATAAATAAATATCTCTTTTTTGATTAAGCGGAATGCAATCCACATTCTTTTTTCGACTCTTCCCACCACCAACGGCCAGCTCTCGGGTGCTCACCAGGCTCGATAGCACGTGTACAAGGTGAACATCCTATACTAATGTACCCTTTTTTATGAAGTGTGTTTTGAGGCACTTTATTTTCTTCTAAATAAGCTTCAATATCTTGCAACGTCCAATCAATCAATGGATTAAATTTGAAAATTTGATTGGACTCGTCTCTTTCCCACATTGTCATTTGTTGTCGATTTTCAGACTGTTCCGCGCGTAAACCAGTAATCCAAACTTGTTGATTGGCTAATGCACGTTTTAAAGGTACAATTTTACGAATCCGGCAACATTCTTTTCGGTTCTCTACAGACTCATAAAAACTATGGAAACCTTTGTCTGTAACCAATGTTTCTACTTGTTGCGTGTCCGGAAAAAACACCTGAATCGGTTTTTGATACTTTGCACGTGTTTTATCCATGACCTCGTATGTCTCGGAAAACAAACGGCCAGTATCCAGCGTGAAAATAGAAATAGGCAGATTATTTCGAAAAATAAAATCCGTTAATACTTGATCTTCTTGACCAAAGGAGGTTGAAAAAACAACTCCCGTCGGATAATTTTCTAAGATGACCTGCATGCGTTCAGCTAAATTTAGTGCAAGTAATTCGGGTTCGGTTCGCATTGTTTAGGAGTATAAATCGTGTAAAATCAATGATAATGAGGCGGGTTGTTTTTGGATGGCATGAACGACCTCACCGATGAGTAGGATGGCTGGATTATGCAAATCATTTTCTTCGGCAAGTTTCACCAATTCAGAAGCAGTACCTATCGCCCATTTCTGTTCGTCTGTTGAAACAGACTGTGCTATTAAAACAGGTGTATCTCCTTTTGCGGCTTGGGCATAAATTTGTTCAATTTGCGCTAATTTTTTCATTGCCATAAGTAAAACAACCGTTGATGACGACTGACAAGCCAAAGCCAAATCACTTGCCAATTCCCCGTCCGATTTATGTCCGGTTAGTACCCAAAATCCCTCTGAGTATCCACGTGCTGTAAGTGGAATATCACACAAACCCACAGATTGAATACTCGAGATGCCTGGAACATACTCTGTTTCAATTCCTTGTTGGCGAACAAAATTAATTTCTTCGTTTCCTCTTCCAAAGATAAAAGGATCTCCACCTTTCAGTCGCACTACATGCCCTTTTTCGAGTACTTTTTCTAGAATTAAAAAATTAATACTATCCTGTGTAATAGAAGGTACATGTCCTTTTTTTCCCACAAAAATTTTCTCACACATCGGATTAGCGTATGCTAAGAGTGCTTCATTGGCTAAAGCATCGTACAAAATGACATCTGCCTCACGCAATAACCGAATGGCTTTCAAAGTGATGAGTTCAGGATCACCTGGTCCTGCCCCAACCACAGAAAGTTTAAATTTTGTATGTAGCTTACTATATACCATATACTTATGCGTGAATGGTTGACTGTGAATTTTTCCAATCTTGTGCTTTTGCTAAAAATTCACTCGCTTGGATTCGGTAACGTTTCGCAAACTCTTCTGTTGGATTATTTTTATTAATTTGAAGAATCTGCTCTGCAATTACACCACCAAAAGTGGGAAAATGTGTATCGAAAGACGAGATGACTTTCTGTTGCGTACTGCAAGAAACTTCTTGATATAGCAATAATGCTTTGGCCGTATTCACCTGTGAGGCGTAGGCGTGATAGATGGCGTCTGCCCAAGCTCCAGTTTTCAGTGCTTCGTCAGCCCATTCGATTTTCTCTTCCGATTCAAAGAGAAGTGTGGCTACCAAATCTACCATAACGCCGGCACATTCACCTACACCAATAGCCGTCGCAAACGTCTCATCATGCCCCCAATCAATAAAGTCTTCGTTCGTCAACGACTGGATAGAAGCAAGTGGCTTTAATAATTCATAGAAATAATTTTTACCAACGCGATCAAAATAATCTGTAAAATATTCGCCTTCAAAGCGGTTTGCTTCGTAGTCATTCAAAACCCAACGGATGACGTCAGGTGTTCGTTTTGTAGGCACTTTGATTACTTTTTCAGCGATCCGCCCGATACCATTTCCAACAGTTCCACCACCGAGTAACACTTGAACTGCGGGTAAAACGCGTTTATCAGCCGTTTTGAGCGAACTTCCATGAAAGCCAATTTGAGCCATTCCGTGTTGCCCACAGGAGTTCATACATCCTGAAATCTTAATTTTAATGTCATTATTGTGTACAAAATGAGCATATTCTTCATCAAGTATTTTTTCCAAAGCAACGGACAAATGCGTACTATCGGCAATAGCCAAATTACATGTATCTGTTCCTGGGCACGCCGTAATGTGGGCTGTACTTGTCGCACCTGGACTTGCAAGACCTAATTTATCTAGTACTTGGTACACATACGGAAGATTTTCTTCTGGAACAAATCGAAGAAAAATTCCTTGTTGAATCGTCGCACGAATATCATCTGCCACAAATCCTTGGAGAGATTCAATCAATTGATTGGCCAATTCTGTATGTATATTCCCCAATAAGACCCGGATATACACACCATAATAGCCATTTTGCTTTTGTTGAAAAACATTGGTCAAACGCCAAGTTTGGAATGCCTCCCGTGTTTCAAACTGAACTTTTGGCGCAGTTTGAATAGCAGAAAGATTCACGTTATCCGTGTGTTCAGGAATCTCAAAAAGTGTATGCGGTAATGCTTGGTATTCTTGTTCGATGAGTTCCATGAACGCATCGAGACCAATTTTACCGATGAGAAATTTAAGTCGCGCTTTGCTTCTTGAATTACGTTCGCCATGTCTATCAAAAACACGAAGAAGAGCTTCAATAAAAGGAATAATCTTATTTTCTGGCAAAAAATCGTAGGCAACATCCGCCAATTTGGGTTGTGCGCCCAAACCACCTGCTACCATAACCTTGAATCCCTTTTCTCCCTTTTCATTGATTTTTGCAACGAGACCAATATCGTGAATATAGGAAAGTGCGGTATCTTTTTCGTTGTTTGAAAGAGCAATTTTGATTTTCCGACCCATTTCTTGACAAATGGGATTACGAAGAAAATAACTAAAAATAGCGTGTGCGTGAGGAGTAACATCAAATGCCTCTAGTGGGTCAATGCCGGAGGTCTCGGAAGCCGTAACATTGCGAACTGTATTACCACAAGCTTCGCGGAGAGTCACGTTTTCCTCCTCAAGTTTTGCCCAGAGTTCAGGCGTTTTATCAAGACTTACATAGTGAATTTGAATATCTTGACGGGTTGTTAAGTGCAGATTTCCATTGGAATACTCATCTGAAATACGACAAATTTGAGCCCATTGCGCGAACGTCATTTTTCCGTAAGGCAACTTTATTCGTACCATTTGTACGCCAGGTTGGCGTTGGCCATAAACACCACGTGCCAGGCGTAAACTACGAAATTTATCTTCGTGAATTTTCCCTTCACGAAAAGCTCGAATTTTTTGGTCTAACTCGATGATGTCTTTTTCTACCAATGGATTTTCTAACTCCGTTCTGAAACTTAACATGCCTTGACTTTTTTTAACAAATATACATAACCTATAAAATATATAGAGTATATACAGTAAAAAAATCAACGAATTTGCTTCGTTTTCCCCAAAAAAGTCAATTGAATATATAAATAATAAAAATTACAAGGAAACCACCATTCCTTCTTTAGCTAAAACTGTAGCAGGGAAAATCTCAACGGCCTCAGTTAAGAGGTGATCAACCGTTTTATAACGGGAGGAAAAATGTCCGATAACTAATTTTTTAGCTTCTGCATCGTGTGCAATTTGAGCTGCTTGTTGAGCGGTAGAATGAAAAGTCTGGGCAGCTCTCTCCGCATGTGATTGATCAAAAGTTGCCTCATGGTAGAGTAAATCAACACCTTGAATAAGTGGGATAATAGAAGGCAAATAAGCTGTATCTGAACAATATGCAAGAGCGCGCGGCTTAGAGGCAGGCAAAGTCCACTCGTCAACAGCATATAATTCTCCGGTTAGTTCGTCAGAAACATCAAATCCATCTGCTAGTTTCTTGAGATAAGGGATGGGGAAATTGGCAGGAATTTTCTCTTTTATGAGCTTTCTTTTCGTTACTTTTTCACGAATTAAAAACCCATGACAAGGAACACGATGGGATAATGGAATGGTTTCAATGGTAAAACGGGGATGATCTACTATCAGTTGATGCTCTGTGGGTCGAGTTTCAATAAAATGAAGAGGATACGAAAGAACTGTTTGTGAATATTTGAATTGTACTGTAATAATTTCAGCCAAACCAGGAGGGCCAACGAGTGTAAGTGGCTCTGTTCTATGCCCTAAACTTAAACTAGACAATAACCCGATGAGCCCAAAATAGTGATCACCGTGCAAATGACTTATCAAAATATGGCGGATACGTGTATGTTTGATTTTGTACTCTAGTAAACGATATTGGGTTGCTTCCCCACAATCAATCAAAATACTATCTGCATCCAACTGTACCAAAAAAGCAGAAGGAGGTCTTTCTAAATGAGGACTCGCAGAGCCCGTTCCAAATACAGTAAAGTCAAAGTGCAAGGTAGTCATCGATTAATGTAAGTAAGTGTTGAATGAGATGTATCATTCAACACTTGAGAAAATCTATTTTTTTGCCGCTACCATTTTTTGTGCGGCTTGCGTAAAATCTTTAATTAAATCGTCGATGTGTTCCAAACCAACAGAGATACGCATCAAAGTAGGCGAAATTCCTAGCTTTTCTTTATCCTCTAGACTTAATCTTGCGTGCGTTGTCGTTGCTGGATTCGTAATCGTCGTACGTGCATCACCCAAATTAGACGTTAAACTCGGGATAGTCAATGCTTTTGTAAAGTTAACTACATCGTCAAATGTGCCATCAAGACAAAAAGTAAGCATTGCACCACCGGCTGCCATTTGTTTTTTAGCTAATTCATATTGGGGGTGTGAAGGTAAAAAAGGATATTTCACTTGCTGTATTCCTTCCACTTCAAGGAGCGCATGAGCTAGTTTTTCGGCATTGGCACAATGTCTTTCCATACGTAACTCCAATGTTTCTAAGCTCTTCGATAATACCCACGCATTGAAAGGCGACATAGAAGGTCCTGTGTGGCGGCAGAAGAACCGAACAGGTGCAATTAACTCTTTCGTTCCTGTTATAATTCCTCCCAAAACGCGACCTTGACCGTCCATGAATTTTGTAGCAGAATGTACGACCAAATTTGCACCAAATTTAACGGGTTGATGAATCAAAGGTGTTGCAAAACAGTTATCGACGAAATAGATTAGATTGTGTTTTTTTGCAATTCTACCCACCATTTCCATGTCAATAATCTCCAAACCAGGGTTTGATGGTGTCTCGAGATAAATCATTTTGGTAGTAGGTAAAACAGCTGCTTCCCATTCTTGTTCAGTAGCGGTTGCATCTAGGTACGTATGCGTCACGCCCCATTTGGCAAGTATTTGTGTGATAATTTGATGTGCAGAACCGAAGAGTGCCCGAGAAGATACCAAGTGGTCGCCCGCTTGCAAATGAGCGGCAAAACCAGCAAAAACTGCAGCCATACCCGTACCTGTTGCGATACCATCTTCACAATCCTCAAGAATACATACTTTATCAACAAATTCTTGCACGCTCGGATTAGAAAAGCGTGAGTAAATATTTCCTTCAATGGTCTCATTAAAAAGCTCCATTCCTTGCTCTGCATCTTCAAAACAGAAGCTACTTGTTAGAAATAATGGAGTAGAATGCTCTCTATACTGCGTTTTCGGTGTTTGCGTACGAACCAGTTTGGTTTGTTTTTCCATGATACATTTGGACTAATTATGTGAACAAAAAGAGGGTAATTTGTTAAAAAGATAATTGAGTAGTTCTTCTTACATTTAAAAGATAACTCAAACAATTCCTAAAATTCTCCGGCTTGGTATTTGCGAATCCAATCTTTCTGTACACCCTGAATAGACGAGAAAAAAGGAACGAAATACGCAAGCATATCTGCTTGGAAATCACCCGACGGAGTAAATGCAGGCGCGAAAATCACTTGTTTTCGAGGATAGTCAAAGCCAACCATTATGATTGGAATTTTCGCTTGAACGGCCATATAGTAGAATCCTGTTTTTAATTTTTCTACATTTTTACGTGTCCCTTCAGGTGCCAAAGAGAATAAGCAATTCTCTGCTGAATCTACCGCTGCGACTTGGTTTGCAACGAGATTGGTTCGTTTATCTCTTTTCACAGGGGTTCCTCCTAACCACTTGAAAATAAAGCCAAATGGAGGCTTAAATAACTCTTCTTTTCCTAGAAATCCAATATGTAGGCGTAAGGTAGCCCGAGTACCAAGACCAAGAAAGAAATCCCGCCAATCTGTGTGTGGGCAAACTGTCATCACTGCTTTGGGAATGTTGTAAGGAAAAACACCCGTTACCTTCCAACCGGCCCATTTAAAGAAATGTCTTGCGAAGAAATTAAGCATATAATTGATTAATAAAGAGGATTTGGGCTAAAACACAATACAAAAATACCCAACGAAAGCCAACCAATAATCTGACGACCTAACCCAAGTGGTTGGTCGTTTGTCGTGCTTGGATGATAAATTCCCATAACCCGACCGAGTAAAAAAGCAAAGGCTAAAAAACCGCTATAGCCTTCCCAGTTTGGCAAAAAGTAATTGAGTATGACTTGGGATATCACTACGATGAGTGTTATCAATAGATTCGTAATTGGAAACGATGTAATGCGTGAGAAACTGAGATAAATGAAATATACATAGAGGATAAATTGACCAACCAAGCCGAGATATTCCTCGTCTGCAATCGTCATGAACTCCTCGATAGAGAATAGACCTAATCCTGAATAAAAGACGAGAGAAACAAAAAAGAGGGGTGAAACAATATCAAATGCTTTTTTGCCGATTAGTCCATACAAAATATGTCCCCCATCTAATTGACCAATTGGAATAAGGTTTAATGCAGTAAAGAAGAGGCCTAAATAACCAGCTAATAAAAAAGGGTAATGAATGACTTCATTTGGATGTGGCATCAGTGCGGGATCTGCCAAATAGGTTCTGAGTAAATAAAAGAGGAGGTTATCACCCAAACGTACGAACTCAGAAGCATCCTTTTGAGTATAGACAAACTCACCATAATGGGGTCCAAAGGGAATATATTCTGGATGAATTTGCATGACATACTCCCACGTAGGTAAATGCGTAAATCCCCAAAGCAACACACTTACAGCGACAACAAAACCTGCCAAAGGCCCCGCATATCCAACATCAAAATAGTCTTTGCGAGACATTCGTTTACTCTTAATTCGGATGAAAGCACCGAGGGTACCGATACTTGTCAAGATACCTATATAAAAAGGAATATAGTAAGGAAGAGTTACCTTAATGCGCTTCGCTTTTGCCATGAAAAAATGACCAAACTCGTGCGTTGTCAAAAAACCTAGAAAAGGGATTGAAAAATAAAAACCGGCAATAAATTCATCCCAACCCATTGCTCCTGAGGAGAACCAAAAAGATTTTCCCTCTATCCATTCAGCACCTGCTAAGGTGGTTGTGAGAATCGTTAATAAAAACAAAACGACTTGGATAAATAGACGGATGGTAGCTGGCTGTGGGCGCATTTTTCGGGTAAATTATGTTTTCAAAATAGGGCTAAAATCAACATCTAGCATGGTGAGAGAACTCGGCTGAATGAAAATAGTTTGCCAGCCTACTTGGTTTGCGGCCTCCACGTTTGCTTTGTTATCGTCCAAAAACAGTACTTCATACGGCTTCAAACCTAGGTCATCTAAGACATAGTTATAAATAGCGGTATCAGGTTTCCAAAGTCCAATCTCATACATCACGAACGCCAGTAGACTTAAATAAAATCTGGTTTGCCGCCCGGATATGAATATCATTTGTATTGCTGAGAAGATAAATGGGAATTGACTCGCGAAGTGTAAGTAAAAACTTGATTCTTTCTACTGGAATATCGAGCAAGAGCGCATTCCAAGCTTGGTCTATTTCGTAATCATTAAGAGGGAAGCCAAGGATTTGTCTGATGGCATCCCGAAACTCATCTTCCTCAAAAAGACCTGTTTCATATCTTTTAAATACCTCATTCTCTTCAAAGAGTGCCATCACTTTTTCCTCTGTTTTACCACAGAGTTGTGCAAATGCTTTATACGTTTTGGGAACGTCAATATTTATAATGACATTCCCAAAATCAAAGATAATTACTTTCGTATTTTTTGAAATCATGTAAGCTTATTCTTCAAAAACACCCATCTGACAAAACTTATCAATACGTTGGTCAACGCGCGTTTGTGCGTCTATTTTTTGAAGTTTATCAATCTCTGAGAGGATTGTTTTCTTCAATATCAGTGCCATTTCATTCCAATTCGTGTGCGCGCCACCAATAGGTTCCTTGATGATATCATCAATCAATTCATTTCCTTTCCTATCCGTGGCGGTGAGTTTGAGTGCTTCTGCGGCTTGTTCCTTGTAATCCCAGCTACGCCAAAGAATTGACGAGCAAGATTCAGGAGAAATCACAGAATACCATGTGTTTTCGAGCATCAGAACGCGATCACCGATAGCAATACCCAACGCGCCACCGGAAGCACCTTCCCCGATGATTATACAAATAACGGGAACTTTGAGGGTCATCATGTCGCGAATATTTCGGGCGATAGCTTCTCCTTGCCCTCTTTCTTCTGCTTCAAGCCCAGGAAATGCACCTGGAGTATCAATAAGTATCACAATAGGCACATTGAACTTTT
>CAYNRA010000017.1:0-43597 GCA_964399465.1 uncultured Cytophagales bacterium | reverse complement strand
TTCCTGCCGGGAAAAAGTTGGTTCCTGCTAAACTCGCAATGGAAATGTAGTAGCCTTCACTTGCCTTTAATGCCTCAAGTGTCGCTTTTGCTGTAAAAAAAGCACCTGTTAAATTTACATCTATTGTTTCTTGCCATTGTTCAATACTTAAATCTTGGATTGGAGCAAAATGACCGATACCTGCATTGGCAATGACATAATCTATGCGCCCCCAAACATCCAAAACAAAACGAACAGCTGCTTCTTGCGAAGCATAATCACGTACATCAGAAGCAATTCCGATGGCAAATCCTTCTTTCTGTTTATTAAGAAATTCTGCCGTTTTTTCTGCCGCTTCTTGTGTTCTTCCTGTTATCGCTACACGCACGCCTTGTGCAATCAGTGCTTCTGCAATCCCTAAACCTATTCCTTTTGTACCTCCCGTAATGAAGGCAACTTTGCTTGGTTCTGACATAATTTCTTTGTTTTTTTTAAGTAGATTTATCCCCTCTTAGAACAATTCTGTTTTTCTATCCGTTCATTGTTTGTATGTTAAATCCCACCAATGATACCTTTTTCAATCATCGTAGCCGTTGCTCAAAATGGGGCAATTGGCAAGGATAATGCCCTTTTGTGGCGTTTATCTTCTGACCTAAAGCTCTTTAAGTCACTTACTACGAACCATGCTGTTATCATGGGTCGAAAAACCTATGACTCCATCGGTCGCCCTTTGCCCAATCGTATAAACGTGGTTATTTCCCGCCAAGTTGATCTTATTTTGGAAGGTGTCTTTGTTGTTTCGTCTCTGAAAGATGCATTGGCGTTTGCATCAAAAGAATTTCCTGAAAAGTCTCTTTTTGTTATTGGTGGAGGAGAAATTTACCGCCAAGCGCTGCCTTCCGCAAACCGGCTATTCAGAACGCTTGTTGAAACAACCTGCGACGGTGATACTTTCTTCCCTGATTTATCGGACGAATGGCACTGTGTTTCTCGTGTTCATTACCTGAAAGACGAAAAAAATGAGTTCGATTTTTGGTTTGAAACTTGGGAAAAATAAAAAATGCGATGCTAAAAATTGCCTATCACTCGATTTATAAACATCCATTGCCCGAAGGACATCGTTTCCCTATGTTGAAATACGAGCTTATTCCTGAACAATTAATCTACGAAGGAACGGTTGAATCTGCTCATTTCTTCACGCCCGTTCTTCAATCAGATATCAATCGGTATATTTTGGGCGTGCATGATGAAACGTATGTGAAGGCACTACAAGACGTGGCGATTGACCCAAAAATGGAACGAAAAATTGGTTTCCCGGTCACTGGAAAACTCATCGAAAGGGAATGGCTCATCACGCAAGGTACTATTTTGTGTTGCCAATATGCTTTACAGTACGGTATCAGCATGAATATCGCTGGAGGAACACATCATGCCTACCCAGACAGAGGGGAAGGATTTTGTTTGTTGAATGATGTGGCAGTTGGTGCAGAGTTTCTCCTACAAAATGGGTTGAGTAAACAAATTTTGGTCATTGACCTCGATGTGCATCAGGGAAATGGCACGGCGGTTATTTTTCAAAATAGACCTGAAGTTTTTACTTTTTCAATGCACGGAAAAGACAATTATCCACTCAAAAAAGAAATATCCGATTTGGATATTGCCTTGCCTACAGGAACAGAGGATGACGCGTATCTTCGTTTATTGGATTTCCATTTATCCTTACTTTTAGACACGGTAAACCCAGATTTTTTATTCTTTATTTCTGGAGTGGATGTTTTGTCAACGGATAAATTAGGTAAATTAGGGATGACGATGGAAGGGTGCCAAGAACGGGATAGACGTGTGATTCAGGCTGCGAGTGAGCGAAATATTCCGCTGGTGATTTCAATGGGTGGAGGATATTCTCCGCAAATAGCTACGATTATTGAAGCCCACTGCCAAACATTTCGCTTGGCAGCAGACTATTCGGAATGGGGCTTTCAAAAGTTCAAAAAATAAGAAGTTGTTTGCGTTAAGTTTTACATACGACAAGATGAACGCAAGGTATTTCTTGTTTACTTACCCTTAAAAACTGGTTTTCTTTTTTGTAAGAATGCCATTACGCCTTCGCCGAAATCATTTGTTACGCCACAAGCTGTTTGCCCGACCGCCTCTGCCTCCAAGACTTCTTCTAATGTAGAATTTAGACTGGCGTTGAGCACTTTCTTCATCTGTCCGATAGCAAATGTTGGGGCTTGTGCATAATAGGCAATCAATTCCTCCATTCGTTTATCGAGTTCCTCCCACGGGTGCATTTCAGTTACTAATCCGAGCTGAACAGCTTCCTGGATTGCAACCTTTCTTCCTGTACTACAAAGTTCAAAAGTGCGTTGCATCCCGACCAATCTAGGTAAAAAATACATAGAACCTGCATCGGGCATAAGTCCGATACCAATAAATAATTCGGAAATATACGTGTCCTCACGCGCGATAATCATATCACAAGCCAGCGCAAGCGACAAGCCTGCCCCCGCAGCTACACCGTTTAATTTGCAAATAATGGGTTTGGGTGTAGAACGAATTGCCTGAATCATGGGATTATAATTCTCACGAAGTGTATCACCCAAAGGGCGTGGAGAGGATTCTAGACCTGCTTTTAGATCAGCACCAGAACAGAAAGCTCTATCTCCTGAACCTGTCAAAATAACTACGCGAATGGTATTGTCTTGCGCAGCATCTTGCACGGCTTGTGTAATTTCTTGAATCAAAGCGGTACTCAATGCGTGAAAGACATCAGGGCGATGCAAGGTAATGGTGGCTACTTGGTCTTTTTTGTCAAAAATAAGATGTTGATACATACGTATAAATGGGTTTTAGTTGGGATGAGAATACCTCAAATGTACATTTTTTTGGAGAGAATGCCAATAACGAAAAGAAAGGTAATTCATTAGAAGAGTTAACTTATAGAATAAGGTTTTATCTTTGTATAACTGTGTATCGATTACTTATTTAGAACATATATGTCAAAATCTATTCTGATTACCGGCGGTGCTGGTTTTGTTGGCTCTTCTTTGGCCATGTCCCTAAAATTTACTTACCCTGACTATCAAATTTATTGTTTGGATAATTTGAAACGAAAAGGCTCTGAACTGAACCTCCCTCGTCTCGCAGCAGCAGGAATCCATTTCGTTCATGGAGATATTCGGAACAAAGAAGATTTCGATAGCTTGCCTCTCGTAGATACGGTTATTGAAGCATCTGCGGAACCTTCGGTGTTAGCTGGATTAAATGGGGGCTCACCTGATTATCTCATCAATACCAATTTGGTCGGGACGGTCAACTGCCTCAACTATGCTGTGCGTGCAAAAGCGCAGTTTATCTTTTTGTCCACTAGCCGGGTTTATCCTATCAAGGCAATAGAAAAACTTCATTATGTGGAGTCAGATACGCGATTTGAATTAGCCAAAGAACAGCCGATCCGGGGAGTGTCAGACAAGGGGATTGCGGAGGATTTTCCTTTAGATGGAGCTAGGTCATTGTATGGTACAACCAAATTGGCTTCCGAATTATTGATTCAAGAATACCAAGAATTTTATGGATTACAAACCGTCATCAACCGTTGTGGTGTACTGACGGGCCCGTGGCAAATGGGAAAAGTGGACCAAGGTGTGATGGTTCTCTGGATTGCCAAACACTTCTTTGAGCAATCGCTTGCCTATATTGGGTACGGTGGATTAGGCAAACAAACGCGAGATATGCTGCATGTCAAGGATTTGTATAGATTGGTTGATTGGCAAATTCACCACTTAGAACAAATAAACGGAGAGATTTTTAATGTCGGTGGTGGACGTGAAGTTAGCGTTTCTCTTCAAGAATTAACCGAAATTTGTCAACGAGTAACAGGCAAGACCATCCCGATTACACGTGTAGCTGAAAACAGACCTGCCGATATTCGTTTGTACCAAACAGATAATTCGAAAGTAACAGAACGGACAGGCTGGAAACCTGAAATCGGGATGGAGCAAATTGTAGAAGAAATTACGGCTTGGCTTGATGAAAATAAGGCTATTTTAGCTCCTATCTTGAAATAATTGAGCGCTATCCATTCACAAAAAACTCCTTACAGAATGACTGCAAGGAGTTTTTTGTGTGAATAAGAGGAATAAATTACGCTTTTCTTGTTAAGTCAGCTAATAATTCAACCCAATTGTCAGAGTCGTTTAGACTTTCAACCAATTCCCAATGTTCGCCCCCTTTTTCCTCGAAAAGTTCTTTGTATTCTTCTCCAACCTCAATGGTAGTTTCCAGGCAGTCAGCTACAAATGCAGGAGAGAAGGCAAGTACGCGTTTGATACCTTTTTTGGCTAATTCTTTGATGGTATCCTCTGTATAAGGCTGCACCCATGTTTCTTTGCCAAGTCTTGACTGAAAGCAGGTCGTGTAGCTTCCTTCTTTCAAACCAAGTTCCTTCACAAGCAAACGGGTTGTTTCAAAGCATTGTGCTCTGTAGCAATGTTGGTTGAGTGCATGAATGGTATCGCAGCAACTTCCTAATTTACATACTTCCTTTGTACAGTCTCCTTTTCGGATTTGCCTTGCTGGAATGCCGTGGTAACTGAATATGAAATGATCGTATTCGTGCTCTTTTATGTGTTTTTGTGCATTATCTACAAATCCTTTGATAAACAGGGGATGGTCATAGAAATTATTAATGAAACTCATTTCAGGAATAACTTGCCATTTTGTCACCAAGCGCATGACTTCCTCGTAAACAGACCCTGTAGTGGCTGACGCATACTGAGGGAAGAAAGGGAGCACGATGATTTTTGATACACCCATTCTCCGAAACTCCTCAAGTCCACTTTCAATGCTGGGACTTTGATAGCGCATGGCAAGCCGAACGACGTATTCGTCACCGAGTTTTTCTTGCAGAGCCACTTCATTATCTTGGCCGTAAAATTTAAGTGGAGAGCCTCTATCTGTCCAGAGTTCACGGTAGGTTTTAGCTGACTTAGGCGAACGGAAAGGCGCAATGATTAAATTTACAAGCATCCATCTTGGGATAAACGGAAAGTCGATGACGCGTCCATCCATCAAAAATTGACGTAAATATTTGCGTACATCAGGGGTACTTGGACTATCAGGAGTACCTAAATTAACGATTAAAACACCGGTTTTTTTCACGAGTAGTTGTTAGTTTGTAATGTGTGCAGGTTTAGTAAATTCAGTATAAACTTGGTCAGGAAGAGTAGAGAATACGCCGATATTGGTCAAGTCACGCGGGCCTCTTTCTCCTGAGAGCTGGATTTTCCCAAAGGTTTTGTATTCTTCCCATGGGAGTACAAAGCGTGGTTTTTCGTCTGTATTTTTAGCAAAATAAGCCCATTGAGTGACTAAGTGAGAAGTTGGGTCGAAATAAACCAAGTATTTATTGTCAGGAGTTACGCCAACGGCCGAAAAAGTTAGTTCAATGACGTCTGCTAGCGTTCCTTTTTCTGTTTTTTGCTGTCCTTGGTACCGGAGTGTCACGCCTGGGTCCAATAATTTATACGGCATTACCAACCAATAGGAGTCGTTAATCCAAATGTTTTTTGCTTGTGTTAATGCTTTTTGCAAGCTATCCGCTTGGGTAATGATTTGTCCTTTTACCATTGCTTTGCCCGTCATATTTTGGACATTGAGGAGGTAAATGGTTTGGTTATCAGGTGTTTCTATGCGTACATTTCCTGTCCATTTGTCCCAAGTTAGGGTTCTAGCACCAAAGAAATTCCAAGAAATATGGCGGGTATTGTCCCACGCTTTTTTGCCACCCATGGCTTTTAGAACTTGTTTGGCTAATTCTTCTGACTTTTTATCGGCATTTTGGGCGTTTCCTGTCAAGGTAACAGACAAAATCAAACTTGCGATGAAACAGAAGCGAAGTAGGAGTGTTTGCATAATCTTTTTGTTGAGCGATTTTGTGGTAATTCTCGTCTAAAGTAACCTGAAAATGGCAATTTTTGTTCGTAAATCGAGCAGGAATCCGATTTTTATAGCTTAGCGAAAACCACTTAATAAATAAATCAAATTTATTTTGCGAAATTTCGCTACCTGATTTACCTTTGTAGAGTCGTTTGTACATTTCATCATTCAAAACTGAATTTATCATGGAAGATAAACTTACCACAAAGCCCGTTACTTCGGACTCATCGGCTATTTTAAGCATCAAAGACTGCCTTAGAATGATTGGGGTTCAAGAGGTAACAGCGAATGTTTTCGCACTTCCTAGTAAAAAAAAGACAAAAGCAACCGCGTAATCGCCCACTTTTGTTAATTGTTTCTTTTCTTTATGTAGTTGTTTAAATAATAAATTCCCCAGAGTACTTACACTGGGGAATTCTTTTTATAGTTGCTTTTCTTCAATTAATAAGCCCGAACTGTCTTACCTTCCATGAAATTGATAAAGGCTTTGTTAACGACGCGATTTCCACCATTTGTCGGGTAATCTCCTGTAAAATACCAGTCACCTACGTGATTCGGACAAGCCTTGTGCAAGTTGTCAACGGTTTGATAAACAACCTGGACTTCTGCTCTAATATCTGCTGGACGAATGATTTCAGCGATTTTCTCTGAAATTTCATCGTCCGTAAATGGTTCAAATAATTTCTTTACAATGTTCTCTTCTTGCGCTCTTCCTGTTTCTAATAAACCGACACATGAAGCATAAACCTCATGGCGAAGATAATCCAAACCACGGTCTTTGAGTAAGCCAAGCATCGCCCGGAATGCTACAAATTCCTTTATTTTGGACATATCAATTCCGTAGCAATCGGGATAACGAATCTGTGGTGCGGATGAAACAATGACGATTTTCTTTGGCCCTAATTTATCCAATAACTTGAGAATACTTTTTTCCAATGTTGTGCCTCGAACGATAGAATCGTCAATGACAACAATGGTGTCAATCCCTTTTTTGATAACTCCGTGTGTCATTTCATAGACATGGGAAACCATCTCACTTCGGTCATCGTCGTTCGTGATAAATGTCCGCAATTTCACATCTTTGGAAACTAATTTCTCGAATCTAGGTTGGAAATTCAATAATGTATCCAACTCCTCATCTGAAAGATTTCCTTGTTTGATTTTATCTTTTTTCCATTGATTTACATACGTCTCCATGCCTTCAATTAATCCGAAATAAGCCGCTTCCGCTGTATTTGGAATATAAGAGAAAACAGTATTCTCAATGTCATAATCAATGGCTTGCAGTACCTGTGGAATCAACAGCTTGCCCAACTCTTTGCGTTCTTGGTAAATTTGTGGGTCAGAGCCGCGTGAGAAATAAATGCGTTCAAAACTACACGATTTACGGACGGTCGGCGTGAGAATGTTCATTTCGTTGTATTCTCCGCGTTTATCAATTATCAACGCATTGCCGGGTTGTATTTCTTTGATTTCTTCGTAGCTTGCTCCAAACGCTGCCTTGATGGCGGGTCTTTCAGAGGCAACGACTACTACTTCTTCGTTTGCCCAATAATAGGCCGGACGAATACCGGCGGGGTCTCTGACTACAAAGGAAGCGCCATAGCCCGTAATCCCTGCCATGGCATAGCCGCCATCAAAATCACGGCAAGAACGGTGAAGAACGCGGTTCAAGTCCATGTTATCTTCAATAATATCAGATAAAGCGGGGTTTTCATAAATGCCCTTAAACCGCTCAAAAACGCGTTGGTTTTCCTCGTCCAGAAAATGCCCGATTTTCTCCATGACCGTAACCGTGTCTCCCTTGTCTTTCGGATGCTGTCCAAGCTTGACCAATTTCTTGAAAAGCTCTTCGGCATTTGTCATGTTGAAATTTCCTGCACACACTAGATTTTTGCTTCGCCAATTACTTTGTCGCAGCATGGGGTGGCAATTCTCGATTTCATTGCGGCCATGTGTACCATACCGAAGATGACCCAACCATACTTCTCCAGTAAAAGGAAGGTTTTCTTGCAACCAACGCGCGTCTTTCATCTTATCAGGATCTGACTTGAGTAAAGCTCTGAATTTTTCGTTGATTTTATTGAAAATATCCACTACTGGACGGTTTTCTACGGATCTATACCTACTGATGTACCTGTGTCCAGGTGGAACGTCAATTTTGACGTTAGCAACTCCTGCGCCATCTTGGCCGCGGTTGGTTTGCTTTTCCATCATGACGTAAAGTCTATTGATACCGTATAACGGCGTGCCATATTTCTCGATGTAATAGTCGAGTGGCTTGCGAAGGCGAATGAGGGCAATACCACATTCGTGTTTGATAGCGTCGCTCATAAGAGAAAAAACGAGGTACGGGGATGGTTGTCTTGTACGACGAATTTTTAAAGTGCAAATTTCTATATATTCGCTTTGCGTTGCAAGAAATGCCGTACATTTATTCTATAAGCTTCTCTCTCGCGGATGAAAATTTAGGCTATTTAGACAAATTAGATGTATTTTTCGTATATCATTCGTACCTTTTCGTTCAATGAAATAATCAATTTCTTCTTCTTGTCGATAAAATATATGTATTCACTATGCCTGCGACTCGTTTTTACCTGTTGTTTTTTGGGAGTATCTACAATGTATGCCCAGTCTCGTTTTGAGGAATTTAATACCGTAGAAGCTCAAGTCGGTGTCTCTCGCTTTATCGGTGATTTAGCGCCCGTCACAAGCCCCGGCCAAGGTTATCGTTGGGGAGCAACTCTCAGCGGATTGCGACAAATGAATCCCTATCTAAAAGTGGGAGCAAGTATTTCTTGGACCAGAATTGGAGCTGATGATTTCTACTCTCCTGATGACATCTTGTTCGCACGCAATTTGCACGTTCGTAATGACATCAAAAGTATTCAATTAGAAGCGCGTTATTATTTAATTCCCTTGGAGTCAAATTATAGACAATCAGCTTCCATTTTTTATCCGTACCTCTCGGTGGGTGCGGGGTATCTTTGGCACAATCCTATGGCCCGTCTGCCTGTTTCGGTTGGGCGAGAGTGGACAAGTTTGCAACCTCTCGGAACAGAAGGACAAGGAATGAATCCATTGTTTGCTTCTCCCTACAAGAAAAATACGTATCAATTACCTGTGGGAATTGGATTTGAAATCATCAAAGGAAGTTATACGTTTGGTGCAAGTGCACAACTTCGGTTTACGGGTACAGATTACTTAGATGATGTTCGCGCAGAGTTTGCCAATCCTAACTTGACAAGGAATCCTACTTTGGTAGTACCTACCGATTTATACAATGACCGAGTTGTTTGGGGAACAATGTTGCAAAGACAAGTAGAACGAACGGCTGCTCGTGTAAATCGAGATAGAATTCCTCGTTTGCGTGACCTGCTAACGGGCAGAGGGTTACCGACTGGAGCGGAGACAACCACCGTTTTATCGCTTCCAGAACTTGGAATAGGGGCAGAGCGTGGGACTGTTGCTGGGAATGATATGTACGTATTTATCTGTTTCAAGATAGGATATATTATCCCTGATGGTATTCGCTGCCCTTAGATTAATTTACACCGATAGGAAAATTTTTAGCTGATTTCCCTTGAATAATTCGATTGAAGTTCCGTGAAAATTGTAAGCTAAGTCCGTAAACGAGTACATTTCCGTTGGCTTGCCCGCTCAAGAAAAAACTAGAGTTGGGGAGACTTCGTGAGTAGGCTTTCATTCGCCAAGTACCGTCATCTGTGAGCATGTAGTCAATCTCACCCCCAATCGTGAGTTGACCTTGCGGATTAAGTGCTGCAATATCTCCGTTCAAATAAGCACTTTTACCACTCAATCGAATCCTGTCGTTCAAGAGTTTGTATGAGATATTCAGTTGAGCATTGTTGAAATTTTGACGTACATCCCCAAGTTGAACACCCAATTCTAGATTTGGATCTAATTTATTGGCTAGATTCCCGATTTGATTGGAAAGAATATTATTCAAATTATCTATTAAAAATTGTTGTCTTAACGCATCTACAATATTATCAGGGAATAATTGATTGAACGCAAGAATACTGCTGACATTCCGGCTAAGCAATTGTTCATCGTCCTTTAGACGTTGTTGAAAAGCCAAGATTTGTGATTGATAAGTCACTGGAATTTGACGTTGATCAAATTCGATGGAAAACCCTACTTTTGGAACGAGTAAATTATCTCTCAAATGTACAATAACTCGAACGGGATAGCGGTTGGAGACTTCTGTGGAATTATTTGTCGAAATACCTGGAATTTCGCTCAATGGCACATTGGCAATGTAGGCGGCATCCATTTCAATTTGTGCATTGTAAGGGTCACCCGACCAAGTTATTTTGCTTCCGTCAGTAATTTCAAATTTCCGAAGAGATGCTAAATTTTGAAAACTGAAATCGTATTTCCCTGTTTTTACAGTATAAGGTCCTGTTAAAGAAAACCCACCTCTGGTGTCATAGTCTATAGTTAGTCGACCATTCCCATAAGCTAAAACACGGTCATTATTGGCTCTATCAAAGATAATCTCACACTCCGCTTCAGGCGTCAATGAGATATTTAGACTCATTTTCAAACCATTTAGATTTATAATTGGCTTAAAATCAATGTTTTTTGTTTCTAGTTCAGGTATGTTTTTTTCTATGTTTTGATTTTTTCCGATAAATGGAATTGTTTCTTCTTCAATATTGACACTCGTTTCTGTATCGAGCGGAATCGTCAATTTGGTATTTCGTTTACTCAATAAATTACCGGTAATCAAGACATTATTTACGTCTCCCGTGACATGTATATCTCCGGTTGCGTGAGCAAGCCCATAAAAGTCTGCGTTGTCTTTGAATGTTGTTTTCAAAAGTGCAAAGCCATCTCTATCACGTAGAAGTGCGTGTATATCCAGTTTGATGGGGCCTTTTTTGGGGTAGATAATACCCCCTGAAATAACTGCTTCGTTTCCATTTTGAGGTGCATCAAAAACTTTGAAACCACTTGCAGGCGCGAAAAATCCGTCAGGGCGGAGTTCAATTTCATCTGTAAAGTAAAGATCAGATTGCAACGCGTCGATACGCATTCTACCCGATGTAATCTTGACCTTTCCAGAGAATAACGGATGTTTGGGTGTTCCTTGTACGGTAAACTGCCCATTCATATTCCCCTCGAGTTTACTGAAAATATCACGTACAAAAGGTTGAAATACAGATACCTGACAACCAGAAAGGCGGCCTTCCAAGTCAAGCGGATCTTGTTCATTTTGAGCATCAAATGTGCCATTTACCAAAAGTATATCTTTCCCGGCATTTTCAATAGAAGCAAAAAGGAGTAATTTATCTAGATTACTTTCATAGCGCGAGCTTGCTGCGAGATTCCCGATAAGATACCCATCATTGGCCAAACTACTCACAAAAATATTACTTAGTATTTGTGGTTGAGCGTAGGTATTTAGAAGTGAAATTTTACCATTGACTATCCCCGTAATTTTTTCTTTGATGATGGGTTGAAGTGTTTTTAAGTCAAATTGATCAATGGAAATAAGCGCAACTTTACCTAATGTTTTACTGATTTCACCTTCAATTCCTACCTGTTGTTGTTGGTTTTCCAAGCGTACATTCACAAACTGAAATCCAGCAGGGGTATAGGTGATTCGGTTATTTGGTGGGAGTTTCCAACGGCCATTTAAAATATCAACAAAGCTTTGATCAGAGTTGAGTGAAAGAACAAATTGATCGGGAGCTACATCGACTGTACCAACAATCGTACTTGTATTTGGTGTATTTGACTGATGAATTTCGCCCGTAAACGAAATGAGTTTTTGCCCCATCCAATCTGCTCGAAATAACAAATTTTCTGTGGTAATGGCATTCGAAAAAATTTGTTGTGCTGACTGAATGCCGAGTGTGGAATAGATAGCATTCTGTTGGATTGTTTTCTGTATTTTACCATTTAGTTGGCTAGATAAAAATAGAGAATTTCCAATAGAAAGTGAGTCTAAAGTAGCATGAATAGTGAAAGTATTGGTAGTTCCTAAAATAGCTTCTCCCTCTAATTTTGACCCTGATGAAATCTTCCAATTCGGAAAAAAGTAAGTAAAAAATGGTGTAGCATTCCGAAACGTAACGGCATAATTTGCTTGACTGGAAACAGGAAGACGCACGGAAGAAACAGTGACTTTTTGTCCAGAAGTCCATTCATGTACACCAGTTTTCATAAAAATAGGTCGAAAATCGTTCAAGGCATATTGCAAAGCATATACTAAATCACTTGGTCGATAGGTACCACTAACTTGTGCTTCAAAAAATTCAGAATTTAAACTAAATTGGCGTTGACTCCCCTTATTTTCGGAGTACAAAAGAAGAGAATCTATTTTAAGTGATTTATCGGCTTGTATAAGTTCTGTATCCCAAAAATTCGCATAACCTACCCAATTATCGACTTCATTTCCGTCCATGTCTAAATTTAGACTTGTACGTAAAGAAATAGCATCATCTGATATGCCAAGTGGTTTCAAATGCGCTTTTTGTAAATTCCCATAGATAACAAATCGGTTGAGCGCACGGCTAAAATCTACAGTACCAGATACATCGGCTATTAAGTTTGGGTCATTTATATCAACGCGACCAGTAAAAATGGATTGTCCCATTTTTCCGTTCACTTGAATATTTTGGTAGTTATACTCTTGAAAATCAATTTGGCTAACCAACCCATCTAGTTGTAAAGTCGCAGTTTGAATGGTTAATCCCTTCCCATTAATATCTCCTGAAAATGAAATTCTATCCAATGTTTCCTCTTGAAATGTCAGTTTCCCTAGAGCAAGATTCGTAACCGTTACTTTTCCTTTATATGTAGAAAAGGTAGGATTATCTTCCAAACGTACCTGTAGAACTCCTTTTGCATCGCCGACACCTTTGGATTGAAAGGCAAAATCAGTCGTAAAGTCTCGGTAAGTACCTTTAAACCAACCTTCGAATTGGACATCCTCCCATTTTTTTACGTGTTTTTCATGCACATCAGCACCTACGTACTGTGCTACGTCAGCCTCAATCATTCGAGAGGCTTTGAAATCCAAATCCATAGTGGATTTTAGGTAGTAAGGCATTCCTTTGAACGCGATATTTCCTATAAAGTAGCTTTCCTTACCAAACTTTAGCTCAAAATTTTTGACTGAGAAGTCGTCTACGGTACCATCAAAATAGCCATTCAGTAGATACGTATCTTGATAAGGGTAGAGGCCAGGAGCGAATCGCGCCAAATCTTGCGATTGGAGTTGGCAATCGGTGAAATTGGAACGGATTTTTACGAGATGGTTGAAGTCATCGAAATCAACTGGTTCACGGTAATAAAGACCGATAAAGTCACGAATTTCAGAGTCATTGATGCGTGCATACAGCTTTTTCATGAGCATTTGCTGGCGTGAATAGAAAAAGTCTGTGTTGAGTTCATGGAGGCGCAAATTGCTGCGTTTATCAACTGCCTTGATTTGAGAACCTTGAAACGTAATGGTGTCGCCTTGGATGAAGAAATTTTTTAAATTCCCGTGTACTTCTTGGATATGGAAGTTGCGGTAATCAAATTCATTTTTGGGAAAACGCTTTTTACGGCGGTCAATGAGTTTCACTTGTCCGTTTTGAATATAAGCTTCATCAACGGTGAAAGGAATATTATGCTCTTTGGTTCTTTTGATCGGGTTCGGATTAATGAGGCGTTGTACTTTGGCCACCCATTTATCAAAATTAAAGCTTCCGTCATTTTCACGGATGAGCGTCATTTTGGGTTCATAAAGTGTGATATAATCTAGGTTATTATCGAAGCGAATGAGGTTGATTTTATCAAAGCGAAAATTTGTTTTGAAGTTGACAAATATCTCCTTCACCTCAATCATGTCTCTGTTTTGAATGTCTTTAATGGTGACATTTTGAAGACTTATGTCATCAAACCACCGGACCTTGACCTGCCCGACCTCCACTGTTCCACCGAGTTTTTGTGTGAGCCATTCAGTTGCTTTGTGAGCCAATTTTGTTTGAACAAACGGATGTTGAATCGCGAATAAACTCACAAGAAACCCAAGACCTAGTAAGAAAGAGGCCAAAGTTGCTAAGCGAATAAATACACGTAGAAGTCGTCTGATCACAGGAAAAACAAAGAGTTAAATAGAAAAAATGCTAATTTTGACCATACAATTTAGATAATAACGTAAAAATACATGGATTTTATCAATAAGCCTGCCGTGATTTTAGCTATCGAGTCATCGTGTGATGAAACATCTGCAGCTGTATTTAGAGGTGAAACAGTTGTTTCCAATGTAGTGGCAGGGCAAATTATCCATGAACAATACGGTGGAGTTGTACCTGAACTTGCCTCTCGTGTACACCAACAACATATTGTTCCTGTAGTTGCAAAGGCACTTTCAGATGCAAATATAACAAAAAATGACTTAACGGCGGTAGCTTTTACACGAGGCCCGGGTCTGCTCGGTTCTTTGTTGGTCGGTACGTCTTTTGCCAAATCCCTCGCCATGGGCTTGTCTATTCCTCTCATCGAGGTAAACCACATGCAAGCACATATTTTAGCCCATTTTATCGAAGAACCTAAGCCGAATTTCCCCTTTTTGTGCTTGACTGTTAGTGGAGGACATACCCAGATTGTGCTCGTAAAAAGTGCCTTAGAGATGGAAATTATTGGGGAAACACAAGACGATGCAGTAGGAGAGGCCTTTGATAAGGCCGCCAAAATTCTTGGACTGCCTTACCCAGGTGGCCCCTTGATTGATAAATGGGCAGCGCAAGGAAATCCGAACGCCTTCTCCTTTCCTGTTTCAGATATGCCCGGCTATACTTTTTCTTTTAGTGGTATTAAAACAGCCATTCTTTATTTTGTTCGAAAGATGGAATTACAAGACCCGCAATTTGTTGAAAAAAACCTTGCTGATCTGTGCGCAAGTATTCAGTTTACATTGGTCAAAATGTTACTCCAGAAATTAAAAAGAGCTGCCAGAGAATTGAAAATAAATCAAATAGCCATTGCTGGAGGTGTTTCTGCTAATTCGGGACTTCGGCAGGCATTGGCCGAATTAGGGCAGAAAGAAAGGTGGAATGTATTTGTTCCAGCGTTTCAGTATTGCACAGATAATGCAGGAATGATTGCGATGGCTGCCTATTTTAAGTATCAAAAAGAACAGTGGACGCCACAAAGTGTGAGCCCCATGCCTCGAATGTCCTTGTAGAAAAAAGGGATTTTGTTAACTTTGGTTTTTTGGATGCCGTATTTATACAATATTAACTAAGGAGCTTCACGTTTTACATGTATTCAGTTTGTTTCGCTATTCAATTACTGTAATTATAAAAGATCAATGACTTCATTTCTTGCATCTATTTTATCGAATGGTAAATACAACCAACTAATTTTCAGACTATATCAAGGGGCACTGAGTTTGTTGGGAATATTTATTGTTTATCTAGTAGCCGTTAATTTTAATTTTCTTTGGTTATTCGGGAAAATGCCCGGTATTGAGGATTTGGATAATCCGAAAAGTGAAATTGCCTCTGAAATTATCTCTTCAGACGGCAAAGTAATCGGTAAATTTTTCTTTGAAAACCGCAGCCCCGTCGACTTTGAAGAAATTTCCCCCAATATCATCAATGCTTTGATTGCAACGGAAGACGTACGATTTACCAAACATTCCGGAATTGATGCCCGAAGCATGTTTCGTGTTTTGGGAGGTGTTTTGACTTTAAGCCCCAAAGGAGGAGGAAGTACTATCTCTCAGCAATTGGCTAAAAATCTATTCAAACTCAGAAATGATGACTCCTACGAAGGTCCCATGTATTATATTCCTGGTCTTCGTACTTTATTGATTAAAACCAAAGAATGGATTACAGCCGTAAAACTTGAGCGCAGATACACAAAGAAAGAAATCATGAAGATGTATCTAGATACGATCGAGTTTAGTAATGGCGCATATGGTATCAAATCAGCAGCCAAAACCTATTTCAGTAAATCTCCCGCCATGGTGACAGTACCAGAAGCTGCTCTATTGGTCGGAATGATTCAGAATCCGTCTCGATTTAATCCACGTGTTCGACCTGAAAACGCAACGGTTCGACGGAATACGGTGTTGAATCAAATGGTTAAATATGAAAAGATTACTCTTGAAGAAGCTGAAAAATACCAAAAAGAACCCATCGCTCTAGATTATTCACCCGAAAGCCACAATTCAGGGTTAGCACCGTATTTTCGGGAATATTTGAAAAATTGGTTAAAGGGACAGCTAAAAACAGCGGGTTATTCAGAGAATGACTTATATACCAAAGGTTTTAAAATATATACAACGATAGATTCTAGGATGCAAGCCTATGCTGAAGAGGCAATGCAAGAACATATGCGGGATCAACAGAAAAAGTTTTACCAACATTGGAAAGGTAGAAATCCTTGGGTAGGCGAGGTTGGTAACACAGGACGTTACGCAGAAATACCCAAATTCATCGAAAAAATGGCCAAACGGACAGGGTACTACCAAGAGCTGAAACGCGAATTTGGAGATAACGAAACCGAGATTATGGCTGCTATGAATAAAAAAATGCCTATGCGGGTATTTACGTGGGAAGGAGAGCGCGATACGCTCATGTCGCATATGGATTCGCTTCGTCATTACAAACGTTTCTTGAATATGGGCATGCTTGCCATGGATCCACGCAATGGGCATATCAAAGCGTGGGTAGGAGGAATTAACTACAAATACTTCAAATACGACCACGTTGCGCAAGGAAGTCGCCAACCGGGTTCCACATTCAAGCCCTTCGTATATGTCGCCGCTATTGATAACGGATTTTCTACGTGCGATGCGGTAACAGATCAACCAGTTACGTTTGGGGAAGAAGATGGTGTATATGGAGCGCCTTACACACCCAAAAATTCGGATGGGAAATTCTCTTACAAACAACTTTCTCTGCGTGATGCACTCGGGCAATCTGTGAACAGTGTTAGTGCATATCTTATCAAGCAATTTAAACCAGAAACGGTCATTAAATATGCGCACCAATTGGGTATCAAGAGCGAGCTACCCAATAGTCCGTCGCTTTGCTTGGGTGTCGGAGAGGTTACCTTGTTTGAAATGGTCGCGAGTTACGGTGTATTTGCCAATGGTGGGAAATACACAGAGCCTATTTTTGTGACGCGCATTGAAGATAAAAACGGAGAGATTATTCAGCAATATCTTCCTGATCAAAAAGAAGTTTTAAGCCAAGAAACAGCTTATAAAATGGTGCATTTGATGCGTGGAGCGACCTCAGCAGGCGGAACATCTCTCGGACTAAGCAGATATGGCGTTCTTGATGGAAACGAAGTCGCAGCTAAAACAGGAACAACATCTAATTATTCTGACGGATGGTTTATGGGCATGACACATAACTTGGTAGGAGGTGTATGGGCAGGAGGCGACGATAGAGCCATTCACTTCCGGACAATTGACCTTGGGCAAGGGGCACGAATGGCGATGCCTGCTTGGGGATTGTTCATGAAAAAAGTATATAGCGACCCCGATATTGAGTATAAAAAAGGGAAATTTACGATTCCACCGACGGTTACTATTCGGGGAGCTTGTGTGACGGCAGCAGGGGAGAATTATTACAGCGATTCGACCAAAATTTATACGCCGCCAAGTTTGGTGCCACCAGATGATGATGAATTATTGTAAAAAGAATAAAAAAGAGAGGTTTTGTCGGCCTCTCTTTTTTATTGGAATGGATTGATTTGAAGGCGGAAAGACAATTCTTTTCGTCTTTTAAAGATGAATATTGAGTAAAGAAAGTGACTAAATGGAAGGAAGTTGAATGGATTTTCTAGCGTAGTAAACAAGCTATTTTTATTCGAAAAGAATCGTACATACCAAACTTATCCTTCCAATTGAGCGCCAAATGTGAGCAGATTATGGTCGGGGTCAAGGAGAGAGAACTCCTTTTGTCCCCATGGTTTGGCTGCGAGATGTCCGTTTGGATGAATAGAAACATGTTTTTCCAGTAGGGATTGGTAGAAATGGTCAATTTCGTCGGTACGGATATAAATTTGCCCGTAATTTTCGTGCGGATTGAGGTTTGCAAATGAGAAGAAGTGAATTTCGATGCTGTCTTTTTTCAATAGGAGGTATTCTCCATAATCGGCGATTTCGGTAAATTGGAGTTGATGGATATAAAAATCTTTGGTGGCGTTTTTATCGCGCATGGGTAATTTCGGGATACAGAGCGTCAGCATTTGGAAGTATTTGATGAGATGTTAGAGGAGATGAATTGTTTCAATATTTGGATAAGTTCGTAAGAAATACGGTGAAACCCAAATGAACAAGGTAATGGGTTAACTTGGACAGTTGGATATTTTGTCTATTTTTGGTTATACTTTCAGAAAATCTTCCGAGGATAGGGATTGTCTCAGTTAACTAAGAAATGGATTAGGGAATTTTGGTGCGTGGAAATCATTACACATCATTTAACTGCGGCTGCCAATAAACGTGAAGCAATTTAAAAAAATAGATATGAAATACATTTTTCTCATCGCAACAATTTTAATTTCCAAAGCAATTTTTGGGCAAACGAGCGAATACTCAGAAGTTGTAAACTATTATAACACGGAAAAGAATTTTAATGGGGCAGTATTGGTGGCAACAAATGGACAGATAGACTATTTGGCAGGAGTTGGAGTTTCAAACAGACAAACTGGAACAAATATGACCTCCAAAACCAAATTTAAGATTGCTTCCATCACTAAAACTTTTACAGCGGCTCTTATTCTTCAACTTTATGAGCAAGGAAAAATTGATTTGGATGCAAATTTTGGAAAATACTACCCAACCTATAAAGGGGAAGCTAAAGACAAAGTGACTATTCGGCATTTATTAACTTATAGCTCTGGGATACCCAATAGTGAGGAAAAATTAGAAATGAAGCCCTATCAGTCACCCCTAACAATTGACGAATTTATCGATCAATATTGTAGTGGAAAATTAGCGTTTACACCAGGCGAAAAAAGCAATTACAGCAATACAGATTATATCATTTTGCATAAAATCATAGAGAATGTATCGAATAAGCCTTTTTCAAGTCTTTTGCAGGAAAATATTTTGAATCCATTAAACATGGAAAATACAGGTCTTCTCAACTCAAAAGATATAATTACAGGCCTCACAAGTTCATATACGATTGATGTTTCTAACGGCTTAATTACATCAGACCAACCATACTTTATAGAAAATTATTTTGGTTCTGCGGCTATGTACTCAACGGTTGAAGACTTACTGAGGTTTACTAATGGGATTTTCAATTTAAAGTTGTTCAATGAATCTACTAAAAATTTAATGACGAAGCCCAATGAAAGATTAGATAATGCAGCCTTAGGCGGTTTGTGGTATTCCAGTGGTTACGGTGCTTTCAGCAGACCTTTTTTATATAGAACAGGTGGTCTTCTAGGTTCTTGTTCCAATTGGATACATTCCATCGATGATAAAAAAACGATTATTGTTTTTAACAATACAGATGGAACAAATTTGTATGAATTTTCTGAGCAATTATATCTTGTAAGTACTGGACAAAAAGCAACAGTGCCCATCAGTAAAAAAGCAAAAAAATAATAACAACAACATAGTAAACCTTACCTACGACCAGATTCAAATAGCGAATCATACTTGAAAGATTTTATCTTAACTCCAACCTAAGGCAATAGTCTGATGGAGAATTTTACGGCACTAAGTTTACAGGCGGTTGGTTATTTAAACACGGATTTGTAAAATGTACATTTTGCATTCACAACAGGTGATAAAGATACTATTTATTACCATTCAGGATATATAATTGGTGACAAGATATTTGGGATTTTTTATAGTGAAATGAGAAAATTTACGTCACATTGGACGGGTACGAAGAAATAAACATCAATTAGTAAAATAACAAAAACGTTCTGAAGTGTTTAAAGAGAATGTTGATGTCCTCTTTTTTGGTGGGAGAAAGTAAGATGGAATTAATTTGTTTTACACGTAGCTAACTAGGGAAAGTAAAAGACAACCTACTAAAAAAACACCCTAAATGATTCGTATATACCAAAAAGATATACTTTTGCGCTATCAAATAACATTATATGAAAACAATATCGCTTAAAATTGACGATTCTATATTTGGAGAAACTGAAAAAGTTCTTTCAACAATAAATATTCCTAGGAATCGGTATATCAATGAGGCAATTGAATATTACAACAAGGTTCAAAAAAGACAAATTTTAGAAAAACGTCTTAGAGCCGAATCTGAGCTAGTCGGGAAAGATTCTATGCGTATTTTGAAAGAATTTGAAAAAACAGATTATGCAGATTAATCAATATGAAATCTGGATTGCTGACCTAAATCCGCGGATAGGAACGGAAGCTGGTAAGACAAGACAAGACCAGTACTGATTATTCAGACAAACTTACTAAATAAAATTCCACATTTATCAACGATTGTTTGTCCTATAACAACAAATGTAGAAAATGAATCTGATATTTTGAGAGTCCACTTGAAGAAGGGTATGGCAAATTTACATGAGGATTGCGATATTATGGTTGACCAAATTCGCGCAATAGATAATAAACGGTTGATTAAAAAAGTTGGAATATTACCGACTGATTTAGTAGAAAAAGTCAAAGGAAATATTACTATTCTTCTTGATTTAGAATAAAGTACGTCTTATCAATAGCTGTTAAGCAAAATTGCCGAATTTACACTAGCTGGAAGTTCGTTCGTCACGAATTAATTCTATCTTACAGAAGCAACGCAGTTCACTTGTATCACTCCTTTACCAAGCTCCATACTACCACTCAAAACCCACCTCCCGGTCTATCAGATTGGACTTTTACATATATAATTCTAGCTACTTGTGGGAAGAGTCTTTTATCACTTCCCACAAATCAAAAAAACTCAATACAACTTCACGTTTTTGGATAAATAAGCCCAAATAAGTGCCATTACGCCGACAACACCAAATGCAAACGGCAAACTAATTGCCTCCGATAAGAACCCAACCAATACAGGACCAAACAAAAATCCACCCATACTGAACGTATTCATCGTCGCCAAACCTGCCCCTTTTGCCATTCCCGGTACGCGTGCTGCACTGCCGTACATTATCGGCGCACCGCAAGAAACGCCCGCACCAACCATCGAAAAGCCAGCGATGCTCGTCCAAGTATAAGGAAAGATAATAGACAAAAATAGCCCGGCTGAGGCAAGTAATCCTCCGTAAATGAGTACATTATTACGCCCCCAACGCGGAATCAGGCTGTCGCCAAGCAATCTTCCAGCTGCCAGGAAAAAAGAGTAACCTGCCAGCCCCCAACCAATAAAATAGGCATTGGCAACCACAATGTCTTTCATGTAAACGGCTGTCCAGTCTGCCATAGAACCTTCCGAAAAATTGATAAATAAACTTATCACTATCATAATCAACAAAGGGCCACGAGGCAAGACGAATTTAGCGCCTTGGGTTGTCTCTGCCTCTTCATTTCCTATTGCGTCATCCGGAATAGCCCGAATTTGACCTTGAACCAACAAAGCTCCAGCGAGGATAATCCCCCCAAATACAAGCATGGTTATTCTCTGTGGAATTTCAAAACCAATGGTCGCACTTGCCAACAAAGAACCTACCATTAATCCAATACTGAACATCCCGTGACAAGTGGACATAATACTGATTCGTTGGTTCAACTCAATACTTGTAGCTGTCGTATTCATTGCCACATTGAGCGTTGTAATACTCGTTCCACAAGTAAAAAGGGCGAGCGACGTTGCCCAAATAAAGGGCATTTGAATGGGTAGTACAAAGCATGTTCCTAAATAAAACATTCCGAAAACGGTCATTTTCTGCATACCAAAACGCTGCAGTAAACCCGCCGCAATGGGGTTGGCAACCAAGGAGCCCATCGGCATAGAAAGAAGCAATAAGCCAAGTTGCGCGTCATCTAAACCGAATTTATTCTTGACAAACGGAATGAATGTTGCCCAACTGCCAAATAAAAAGCCAATAGAGAAAAAAGCAAAGCCGACAGCCAGCGTTTGCTTACGCGTAAAAAATAAGCGGAGATGAGATAAATCTAACACAAGGAGTTAAGTTATAAAGGTTAAAGCGAGTTGAGTTGGTGTATGAAATCAGCGTTGATTTCTGTGTAATCGTTTATGTAAGCGACACACGGAGGAAGTTCTTCTTTGGTATGCGAAGAAAGCACACCGACGACGCGCATTCCTGCATTGAGTCCCGCCGTAATACCCGAAAACGAGTCCTCAAAAACGAGGCAATGGGCTGGATTTGCTCCAATTCGCGCTGCTGAGGTCAGGTAAACTTCAGGATGTGGTTTGTGATTTGTTACGTCCTCGCTCGCCAAAACAGACTCCATATGGGGCTCAAAACCGAGTTTTCCCATAATTAAGTCGAGATTTGCCCGAGGTGCGGATGTAGCAACACCTGTTTTGATACCTGCTTGTTTTAATTCGGCAAGAAAAGGCAAGAAACCAGTAATCGGTTCTACGTGTGGTGCATAAATCTCTCTGAAAAGTCCCTCTTTTTCATCTTCAAGAGCCTTAAATTCAGCGCCTTCTACTTTTCTACCAAGGAAATGAGCGAATATATACGAATTACTCTTGCCAAACATGTGTTGTGCAAAAGCTTCGTCTGTAGGAAATAGAGACCGCTTCTCGAAAAAGGCACGAAAGGCCAATGTATGAAATGGATTGGTATGACAGATGACGCCATCCATGTCAAAGAGGACAGTAGTGTTTGTATTCATGCCACAAAGTTAACAATAGATGCTCTGAAAATATGTAAATTTGCTGAATTTACCGTTTCCTGTAATCCCAAACTTAATTTGTAAACCTTCTTTTCTCTTCGGAGTTTAAGAACAACAGTCTAATCTACCAACGGATGAACAAAATACACATTGACTACCTAGAACACCCTTCTGTAGAAGAATTGGATGCCAAAGAATACATTATTATCAAAGGAGCTAAGGTTAATAATTTGAAAAATATTGATGTTGCCATTGCCCGAAATAAACTGACTGTCATCACGGGGCTGTCGGGTAGCGGCAAATCTTCTTTGGCATTTGACACACTCTTTGCAGAAGGGCAACGCATGTACGTAGAAAGTCTAAGTAGTTATGCTCGCCAGTTTCTTGGTCGAATGGAAAAGCCTGATGTTCAGTATATTAAAGGGGTTTCGCCTGCCATTGCTATCGAACAAAAGGTATCAACCAAAAATCCACGCTCCACCGTTGGTACGACCACCGAAATTTACGATTATTTAAAGCTCCTTTTCGCCCGCATTGGTATCACGTACTCACCGATTTCAGGGGAGGTAGTTACAAAAGATACCGTAACAAGTGTTGTTGACTTCATCTTTTCGCTCGAACTGGGCACTCGATTGCTTGTTCTTGCCCCGCTCATCTGTAAGGAAGACCGCACGCTAGAGAAGGAATTAGACCTTCTATTAAAAAAAGGATATACCCGTATCCGGATGAATGGCGAGGTACACGAACTTGAAGATATTCTCTCAAACCCGACGACTATCTCGGCAAATTCATCCATAGAAATTGTCGTTGACCGCGTGGCAGTTAAAAAAACAACGTCTGGTTTGCCCGAAGAAGAATTGCAATTTAGACTCTCTGATTCTGTCCAAACAGCTTTCTTTGAAGGCGAAGGCGCGTGTATTTTGGATGTTCGGACAGAGGAACCCTTCGAGAAACGATTCTCCGATAAATTTGAACGCGACGGCATTACGTTTGAAGAACCCTCGGCAAATTTATTCGCATTCAATAATCCCTATGGTGCTTGTAAAAATTGCGATGGATTCGGGAATGTACTCGGACTCGACAAAGATTTAATCATCCCGGATAAAAATTTATCTGTCTTTGAGGGCGCAATTGCGCCTTGGCGTAGCGAAAAAATGAGTGATTGGGTTTTGCCACTCATCAAAAACGGCGTTCGTTTTGACTTTCCTATTCACCGCGCGTACAAAGATTTGACAACTGCCGAACAGGAACTCATCTGGAAAGGAAATAAATATTTTGCAGGTCTGAATGACTTTTTTAAAACCTTAGAATCGCAAACGCATAAAATTCAATACCGGGTTCTTTTGTCCAAATACAAAGGAAAAACGGCTTGTCCGGACTGCCGGGGCTCTCGATTACGCAAAGACGCTTCGTATGTACAAATTGGCGGCAAATCCATTACAGACATCGTACTTATGCCCATTGCCAAAGCTGCGCGTTTTTTCGATGAACTCACATTAACAGAGAAACAACAAGAAGTTGCCAAGCGAATTTTATTCGAAATCAAAAGCCGTTTGTCGTTTATGGAGCAAGTTGGGCTGGGTTATCTGACATTAAACCGCCTGACTTCCACACTTTCGGGTGGGGAGTTCCAACGCATCAAATTAGCTACGTCTTTGGGTAGTGCGCTGGTTGGCTCGATGTATATTCTCGATGAACCAAGCATCGGTTTGCACCCACGAGATACCAATCGCTTGGTGGATGTACTTCTTTCGCTTCGCGATTTAGGAAATACCGTGATAGTTGTGGAGCACGAGGAGGAAGTCATGCGGGCAGCGGATGAAATCATTGACATTGGGCCAGAAGCAGGAAACCTCGGCGGCCACGTTGTTTTTCATGGCCGTGTGACCGAACAAGAAACGGACAGCGCGATGCCTGCCAACAGCGAATCGTCGCATACGATTGCTTTTTTGCTTGGAAAAGATGTTATTTCTGTTCCAGATTTTAGACGAAAACCAACAGATTTTATCCGAATTATTGGCGCGAAAGAAAATAATTTGAAAGACATTGACGTCAGTATTCCTATCGGAGTTCTCTCGGTTGTAACGGGCGTGAGTGGCTCAGGAAAATCGACATTAATCCGTAAAATTTTGTATCCTGCTCTCGCGCGCTTGAAAGGCGGATACAGCGAAGAAGCCGGAAAATATACGGACATTACTGGAGATTTGCATCGAATTAATCAAATTGAATTAGTCGATCAAAACCCAATTGGTAAGTCAAGTCGTTCAAATCCAGTGACTTATATTAAGGCATATGATGTTATTCGTCAGTTATTTGCAGATCAACCTCTTTCCAAAGCACGGGATTACAAACCGGCCTTTTTCTCTTTCAATGTGGAAGGTGGGCGTTGTGAGGCGTGCCAAGGAGAAGGGCAGCAGACCATCGAAATGCAATTCATGGCAGATGTCAAACTGACGTGTGAAAGCTGCGGAGGGCGCCGTTTCAAACAAGAAATTTTGGAGGTGCATTACAAAGAAAAATCCATCTCGGATATTCTGGATATGACAGTCGATGAGGCGATTGCCTTTTTTGAAACAGACGATGCACGTCTTGCTGATAAATTACGCCCTTTGCAAGAAGTAGGATTGGGGTATATTCGGCTCGGGCAGTCGTCCAGCACACTTTCTGGTGGCGAGGCACAACGGGTGAAATTGGCTTTCTTTTTAGGAAAAGGCAATGCGGACAAAGGAAAAACACTCTTTATTTTTGATGAACCAACCACGGGACTTCACTTTCATGATATTCGTAAATTATTGAAAGCCATTCAGGCGCTGGTCAACCAAGGAGATACCGTCGTTATTATTGAACACAACATGGAGGTAATCAAATGTGCCGATTGGATTATTGATTTAGGCCCAGATGGTGGAGATGAAGGCGGATATGTCTGTTTTGAAGGTACACCCGAACAAATGGTCGCCCTCGAAGATAATTTTACGGCTTTGTATTTGAAAGATAAAATGTAATCAGCGAACAAATGAAAAGGGGTAGATAGAAGAATGAAAACACCTTTGTTTTTTAAACTCTTGTTGCTACTTGCACTAGGTTTTCGGTTGATGCGTGCGGCACGAAAAAAACCGAATTTAGCAGAGAAGAAAACTCCTTTTCTTTTGAATCGCAGCAAATCTTCTTTCATTCCTTGTGCTATTCAGGAACAAGAATCCTCGGTCGCATTTATGTTGTATTTTTATCGAACAAACGTGCGACCCTTGTACCAAACAACCCACGATTTTTCTGACTTGCCCTTGGTTTATCAAATGGCGGTGGTTTTGCACGAATGGTATCAGTCGGTTTCTAAAAAGAAGAGAGGCATTTTTCGGTTTTTCTGGTACAAAGAGTCTTGGATTTTTGTTTTTTATGAAGTGTTGCAGGAACTTCAACTCATGGAGGAAAGCAATGTCCTGGCACAAATTATGACAGAAGTTGCAGAGACCGACCAATGGAACGAGCAAACGACATTCGTCTTGACGGGCGGAAAAGAATATCCGACTATGCAACGTTTTGATGAACTATTTGATGAAAATCGCCTGTTTGCTATTTTTAAAGAGTATGTAATGAAATGGGCTTCGGCACAAGATTATGATAAAAATGGATACTATCTCACCTAAAACTACCCCTTGGGTTTCTTTATCTGTTTCGATGTATGTGGCAGGGCTGATTGGGCTCAATTTCCCAGAAACACGTTCTTTTTTTCAGTTTCTTACTCCTTTTCACCTCCTGAGCTCGCTCGGAATCCTCTTTTATTTTCATAAGGATTGGCACTCTCCCGTTCCTTTTCTTTTTTTTCTGGTGTACTTGGGTGGCTATTTGGTGGAAGTAGCTGGCGTTCATACCGGACTTATTTTTGGTGAATATCAATACGAAACAACCCTCGGCTGGAAAGTATTCGATGTCCCGCTCATGATTGGCGTCAATTGGTTGATGCTCGTCTATTGCCACGTAGATATTCTTTCCAGATGGGGGAATAAATGGGCAGTTTCTCACCCAACTTTTCTGTTGGTAATTCGTACAACCATCGGCGCGATTCTTCTAACTACCCTCGATTATATCGTAGAACCCATCGCCATCGAACAAAATATGTGGTCTTGGGCAAATGGAGTTCCTCCTCTTCAAAATTACCTCGGTTGGTTGGTTACTTCTTGGCTGCTCGTATTTTTGTTGATGCGCCAATCCTACCAAAAACAAAACCCAATGGCACCTTGGATTTTAGGACTACAATGGGCCTTTTTTCTCGTTCAATGGTTTGTCTAATCTTCTTTTTTCTTCCCAAAATATATAATGTTACCAGCACATATCCAAACAGAAGAACAATGCAAAGAGGCTTTCCTCATGTATTTTGGCTCTTCGCCCGACATCCTTGTTCGTGCACCTGGGCGCATTAATTTGCTTGGCGAACATACGGACTATAACCAAGGATTTGTCCTTCCAGCTGCCATTGATTTTTCTCTATTTTTTGCCATTCGACCTCGAACGGATAAATTCGTGACGTGTGTTGCCCATGATTTTCAACAAGAAAAAAAGATATTTTCTCTGGAAAATACCCTCACTCCACAACAAGGTTGGATAAATCATATTTTAGGGGTTGTGCATGAATTTACTGTGTTAGGATTTCATTTTCCGACAGGTTTTGATGTACTTTTTGGTGGAAATATCCCCTCCGGTGCTGGGCTTTCTTCCTCTGCAGCTCTCGAGGCGGGTTTGGCACGTGCGCTTTGTGCCTTATTTGATTGGGAGGTTTCTTTGCTCACTTTGGCGCAAATTGCCCAACGTGCCGAGCATCATTTCGTCGGTGTAAAGTGTGGAATCATGGATATGTATGCCTCTTTATTTGGACAGAGAAATCAACTTATTCAACTGGATTGTAGAACCCAGACACATGCGTATATTCCGTTTGAATTAAAGGATTACGTCATCTTATTGGCGAACTCAGGGGTAAAACATAGTTTGGCAGAGAGTGCATATAATGCCAGAAGGGCTTCGTGTGAGGAAGGTGTAACGTATTTTCAGTCAATAGATGCATCTGTTCAGTCGCTTCGCGATGTCTCCCTTGCCTTTTTTTATGCGCATGCTTCTTCTTTACCAGAAGAAATTCAAAAAAGGTGTTTGTATGTTATTGAAGAGCAAGCCCGTGTTGTTCAGGTCGTGGAGGCATTGAAAAACAACGATTGGCAAAAGGTTGGTTCTTTGATGTATGCGACACACCGAGGATTATCTGAATTATACGAGGTGAGTTGTGTCGAGATTGATTTCTTGGTTAATCTAACAAAAAAACAGAACGGAGTTTTGGGCGCACGGGTTATGGGCGGCGGTTTTGGAGGATGTACCATTCAATTAGTTGAGAAAGAACAGAAAGAGCTGTTCAAAGCTGTTCTTCAAAAAGAATACAAAAAAACGTTTGATTTACCGCTCGAAATATATGAAGTAACTCCTGAAGACGGCGTGCGTGTAAAGAAAGTATAAGCATAAAAAAAGGCGATTGGTTTTACTCAATCGCCTTTTTTGTGTATTGAAATGATTAGTCGTCTCTACGACCACCCAAAAACAGCATGACATAGTAAGCAAGGTTGGCTACTGCACCCAAAGCTGCAACCACGTAAGTCATTGCCGCCCATTTTAAGGCATCTTTGGCAAGTGCATGCTCTTGTCTGTTGACAATATTGCGTGACTCCATCCATTTGAGTGCGCGATTACTTGCATCAAATTCAACCGGAAGTGTAATCAGAGAGAAAGCGGTTAACGCTGCATTGGCCACGATTAATACCATTAAAATTAAGTTACCTATGGCACTTCCTTGGCTAATCATGTAAAAACCACCCATGAATAAGAAGGTATTTGCCATACCCATCAAACGGGAAGCGATATTTACGATGGGAACCAAAGAAGAACGCATCCGAAGAGCAGCGTAGGCTGTTGCATGTTGAACGGCATGTCCGCATTCGTGTGCGGCAACCGCTGCTGCTGCTGCGCTACGACCGTGGTAAACATCCCCACTAAGATTAACCGTCTTGTCCATTGGATTGTAATGATCAGTTAATTGGCCATCTACTTGAGTAATCCGAACATCGTAAATTTGATTGTCATGTAGCATTTTCTGCGCGATTTCTGCGCCAGAAAGGCCGTTATATAAGCCCACGCGGGAGTATTCTTCAAACTTTCGCTTCAGTTTGTTTGATACAAACCAGCTAATTCCCATAAAAACAACACTAATAAGAAGGATACCTGTCATCTTTCGTTGATTATTTAATTTCTAGAGATATAAACATATTTTACACTAAAAACAGTTCGAATATACGATTCTATTGCGATGAAGGGAAAAAAATCGCGATGATTTGTTTATAGACGGGACGAACTGTCACGGGAAGGAGCGAAGGAAGCCAACAAAAAGCCTGCTAGTCCAAAAATCACAACCAATACAAGTCCAATAATTGTGTGTAGAAACGTTGCTAATGCAATACCATTTGCCTGACTTAACCCGTAGAGAACCACGATTTTCCCAACAAAAAAGTGATAACTACCAATACCGCCCACAGTCGGTGCAGCCATGCCAATTGTTCCCATGACTAAGATAGTCAAAACGGCTAAGAAAGAGAGCGCACTAGTTTCGGGAAGTGCCTGGCAGAGAAAATATGTCGTGAAATAATACAAGACCCAAATAGCAAGCGTATGGAAAATGAAAACAGAGGGGTTTTTTAATCGACGAATGCCGTTGAACCCTTCCCAAACACCTCCTAAAAAGCCAATTACTTTTTGTAAAATAGGCATCGCTAAAATCGCTTGTTTTTTCTTTTGGAAGAGAAAATATCCCAGCAAAACAACGAGCAAAAAGATAGTTCCTAAGCCAAGCAATGCCATTGGATTTTTGAATTTATCGCCCATAATTTCAAAAAAGAATTGGCTAATGCGCCCAAATTCCAAGGCTAAGTTTAGGCCGATAAGCAATAAAAGAACGAGTACATCTACGAGGCGTTCGGCTACAACCGCGCCAAAAGATTTCTCGAATGGCACACCCTCCATTTTACTCAATGAACCACAACGCGCCAATTCTCCCGCTCTTGGAAGAACTAAGTTGACAATATAACCAACCAATACAGCCAATGTCGTTCTGTAAGTACTCGTTTGATAGCCAATTGGTTGTAGCATGATTTTCCATCGATACGCCCGACTTACGTGAGCAGCCAACTGCAAAATTGCGGCTAAAAGAACCCAGCGGTAGTCTGCCTCTTGGAATTTGGCGAGTAAATCGGCAAGTGCAATGTCTTTAAATACCCAGTAAAGCAAACCCGCAGCGATGCCGACTGAAACCAAATATTGACTAATTTTTTTGAAATCCATGAGAAATGGTATTAAGAGATAATCCGATTATTTTCGTCGGGAAATACAAGTGTAGGTTCGTGAACGTCTGCTTCTTCGGGCGTCATCCAAGCATAAGAAATGATAATCAAGATATCACCAACTTGTGCTTTGCGTGCAGCAGCGCCGTTCAGACAAATCGTCCCGCTGTTGCGTTCTCCTTTGATGACATACGTCTCGATACGTTCCCCATTGTTGTTGTTTACAACTTGTACACGCTCGTTCGGGCGGATACCAGATGCCTCTAAAAGTGCCTCATCAATGGTGATACTGCCTACATAATTGAGCTCCGCTTGTGTAACTTTGACACGATGTATCTTGGATTTGAATACGTTGATGTACATGTTTGTTGTTCGTGTAATAAATTTTGACCGAACAAAAATACAATACTTTTCGGAAAAGGCAGGGATTCCGTTTATGCTGAGCAATTGTTTGCATGTTATTTTAGGAATAGAGACGCCTTCCTTTTTGTCCAGATGAGGGAGTGTAATCACCGTTTTAGAACGAAAAACGAGACGTATCCCAACGAATTAGGGGTATTTTAAACATACCTAAATTAACTCAAACAGTTTCTGAAAGACCAAAACATTTTTACACGAATCTCACTTTTGATAGAAACCTTCAAATTGATTTGTAAAATACTATGAAAATACTTGTTACGGGTGGTACAGGACTTGTCGGGAAAGTATTGGTGAATGAACTCCAAAACAGAGGACATGAAGTGGCTATTTTAACTCGTTCACCTAAAAAAAATACAAAAATTCCTTCTTTTCTATGGGATATTGACAAAGGATATATCGACCCAAAAGCACTTGCATTTGCTGAAGGAATCGTTCATTTAGCGGGTGAAGGAATTGCGGATAAACGTTGGACGGCCGAACAAAAAAAGAAAATCATCGATTCCCGTGTGGAACCGTTGCGCTTATTAGGTACACACTTGGCAGCGAATGGAATAAAACCAGCGGTTCTCGTTTCGGCTTCCGCTATTGGTTACTATGGAGGTGAACGCGGAGAAGAAAAATTAACCGAAAATAGCGCGCCAGGTACTGATTTTCTTGCAGAATGCACCGTAAAATGGGAAAATGCCGCTTCGTTTTTAGTAGCAAGCCGAACAGTACATATTCGGGTTGGAGTTGTATTGAGTAAAGAGGGTGGCGCCCTACCAAAACTGGCTGCACCGGTTCGGTGGGGAGTTGGAGCAGCACTTGGCAGTGGCCAACAATGGATGTCTTGGATTCATGTACAAGATTTGGCGCACTTATTTGTTCAAGCCATTGAAGACCAAAATATGCGTGGGGCTTACAACGGAGTTGCCCCACTGCCGATACGAAACGCAGACTTAACCAAAAAAGTAGCGAAGCAATTAAACCGTTTTGTCTTTTTACCACCTGTTCCTGGTTTTGTATTGAAAGCAGCCCTCGGTGAAATGTCTGTGGTAGTTTTAGGTAGTGCTTACGTAGAAAATCAACGAATAAACGAAGAATTATCTTTCAAATACGCGTATTCTACTGTTGAAGAAGCATTGAAAGAAATCTATGAAAAATCTTAAATAAATACAAATGAGCTAATTGTATAGACATGCTAGCGTTGTATATTCCTAGAAAAAATTAATTTTGCTAAATTAAAATAATTTAACAAACTAGTTTTTATGAGCAAAATCTATAAGCTATTGATTTGTTGTCTCTTAAGCTTCTCAGTGGCTGCCCAGACAGTCTCTGTCAGTGGCCAAGTGACAGCAAATGACGGTGAATCACTTCCTGGAGTGAGTGTGATGGTGAAGGGTACGACACGAGGTACTGTCACGGATATCAATGGAAAATACCAATTGACGAATTTACAGCCCAAAGCGACACTTGTGTTTAGCTTTACGGGATTCCAAAAAGTAGAACAGACTCTCAACGGTCAATCGACGCTGGATGTTCAGTTGAAAGAAAGTACCAATGAGTTAGACGAGGTGGTTGTTACGTCTTTTAATATTGCCAAAGACAAACGGGAACTTGGCTATGGCTCGCAGACAATTAAAGGAGACATCTTGAAGAACACAGGTGACCCCAATATGGTTGCTGCCATGCAAGGTAAATTGGCTGGGGTGACAATCAACGGCTCCGGTGGTGCTCCAGGTGCTGGGACAAACATCATCATCAGGGGTATCAACTCGCTTAGTGGAGGAAATGACAACCAACCGTTGTTCATCGTAGATGGTATCATCATCTCAAACAATACATTTGCAGGAAATGCCTTGCCGTCGGCTGGTTCAAATGCAGTAAACAGCAACGAGCAATTCTCGAATACCAACCGAGCTGCCGATATGAACCCAGACGATATTGAGTCAATCAACGTATTGAAGGGCGCAGCTGCAACAGCACTTTACGGACAAAGGGCTTCCAACGGTGCCATCATCATTACAACGAAAAAAGGATCAGCTGGAAAGGCATCTATCACGTATTCTGCAACGTATGGCGTGGATAATGTGGACAAAGTACCTGCGCAGCAAGAAAGATATTCGCATGGTTTATCTGCTGTGCCCCGCGTAGGATTTGTTTTTCAACAGTTTGGCCCTTTGACACAACCTGGCGACCCCATCTTTGAAAACTTCCGCACGTTTTTCAGACAAGGCGAACGCATGAGCCACAACTTGGGTATTTCAGGAGGGAATGAGAAATCGAAGTACTATACTTCACTTTCTTATTTCGACCAAAAAGGGATTGTGCCTAACACGGACTTTTCACGCATAACAGCGAAATTATCTGGTTCAACGAAAGTGAATAATTCCATCGAAGTAGGTGGGCAATTGAACTACGCGAACTCGGCCGGGACTAGTCCTGCACAAGGTGATAAATCCATCTATAGTTCATTAACATACTGGTCACCTTCATTTGATGTGAACGATTACCTCAAACCAGATGGAACGCAAAATAACGTAACTACGGGCATTATCGACAACCCACGTTATTATGCTGAAAAAAGTGCCTTGCAAACAGATGTGAATCGTTTGTTCGGTGATATCTACGCAAATTTAAAATTAACAGATTGGTTATCAGCTAGATACCAACTTACCACAGACTTTTATAATGACCGCCGCAACCGCATCGTTCCACCTGAATTAGACCTTGGAACGCAGGTAAGAGGTTTTGTCATCGATGAAAGCTTCAACTTCAAAGAATTCAACTCGAATTTCTTCTTGACGGCGACTAAAAATCTATCCGAAAACCTGCGCGGTAGTTTAATGGTCGGACATAACGCGACGAGTATTTCAACGGATAACTTAGTCGGAAGAGGGGAAACATTCATCGCGCCAGGCTTCTTTGATATTTCCAATACGACGAATTTCACGGCTCGACGTTCTCGCTCATTGAGACGCCTTGTTGGGGTCTTCAGTGAAGCAAAATTGGATTATAAAAACATGCTTTACTTGAGCATTACAGGTCGGAATGACTGGTCTTCGACGTTACCAGCCGATAACCGCTCTTTCTTCTATCCATCTGTTAGTATGTCATACATCTTAACAGAATCTTTCTTGAAAGATAATTCAGTGGTTTCGTACGCAAAATTGAGAGGTTCACTTGCACAAGTGGGTAAAGATACAAGACCATACCAAATTGGGTCGTACTATCAAGTGACTCCAGGTTTTCCTTTTGGTTCTGTAGGTGGATTTAGAAGAGACCCGAATATTGGTAACTTCAATTTATTGCCAGAAATTACGACGGAGTCAGAGGTAGGTATCGAGACATCTCTTTTCAACAATAAAATCTCGCTCGAAGCCAACTATTTCATGCGGGATAGTAAAAATCAAATCGTTGACGTACCAGTGAGTAATGTGGTTGGATATGCGCGTTATACGACCAATGCGGGCTTAATCCGTAACCAGGGCGTTGAGGTATTGCTTGGTTTTAAACCTATTAAAACAAAAACGTTCTCATGGGAGACGAACTTTAACTGGGATAGAATCCGAAGCCGTGTGTTATCGATGCCAGAAGATTTACAAGAAATCACCTATTATGACCAAGGTCGTGTGGCACTTCGTATCGTAGAAGGTGGCTCAATGGGTGATTTGTACGGTTTTGATTGGAATAGAAATGAAAACGGAGAGGTACTTATCAATGCACAAGGTTTGCCTACATTGAACCAAGCATCGTATGTAAAAGTAGGTAATGCGCTTCCAGATTGGAAAGGAGGAATGTTCAATAACTTTACTTACAAGAACATCGCCTTGAGTTTCCTGCTTGAGTGGAGATTTGGCGGAGATGTGGTTGATTTAGGTGAGATGAATAGTATCCGAAATGGTATTACAAAGTTCACAGAAGAACGTGATCTTGCTGTTATTTTCAAAGGAGTAAAAGCAGATGGTACACCAAACGATATTCCAAATTACATGGATGAAACCAACTACCGCGCTTTCGGATTTAACGCACATTATTCCTATAATATTCAAGATGCTTCTTGGTTTAGAGTCCGGAATGCCAACTTGAGTTACAACGTTCCAACGAAGTTCCTTCCGAAAAACATGAGCAGCGTTCGCCTATCAGTTATTGGAAACAACTTGTTCTTATCGACGCCTTTCAGAGGATATGATCCAGAATCTTTGGCGTTTGGTGCTGGTTCAAATCTCATTGGGTTTACAGGAAGAAATACGCCTGCCGTGAGAAGCTTTATTTTTGGAATCAATGTTGGATTGTAATTTTTAATGATTGAGAAGATGAAAAAATATACTATAAAATTTTTAGTAGGTGTCTTGGCCTTGTTTTCACTCAATAGTTGTGAAAACTACCTTGGTGGAGACACAAATATTGACCCAACAAGAACAAGTGACGCAAGTTTGAATACCTTATTGCCAACTGTCTTGTTCTATACAGCGCAAAATACGTATGCTAACGCGTTTGTATCTGGGCAATATACCCAACAATTGGGAAATGTAGCTGCTGGCGGAACAGACTCACAGCTTCGCAATGAATTTGGTACGCAATGGGTTAATTTATACCTCAATGTCATTCCAAATTGCAATGTTATCCTGAAAAAAGCAGAGGAATCAAATTCACCTCATTACGCCGGTATCGCTAAAATTGTACTTGCTTACAATCTTGGCTTAGCAGCAACAACTTGGGAAAATGTTCCTTTCACGGAAGCTGATAATAATCTGACAAACCTCGCACCGAAGTACGATTCACAAGAGGCGATTTACGCAACTGTTCAACGCTTATTGACAGAAGCCATCGCAGATTTAGGACAAACTACTTCGCTGTTTTCTCCTACCACAGACGATTTATCTTACCGTGGAGATCGGACAAAATGGGTAAAATTAGCGCACACGCTACGGGCTCGTTATCTATTACATACAGCTAAAAAACAAGGTGCAGCAGCGTATGCAACGATTTTAGCTTCTTTGCAAAATGGTATGACTAGTAATGCAGACGATTTCCAGGTAGTATTCAATGAGCGTAATTTTAATCCATGGCATTCATTGGCATTGGCGAACAATACAGGAAATTTATCGGTAACATTTGGGGGTACTTTCATGGACTATATGAATGGGACAATCAGTGGAGTCGTTGACCCACGTGTCGCTTTGACCGCCAATAAAACAGGTTCTGATCCTATTTACAGAGGGACAACGCCTGGCAGAGGTTCAGCAGGAAGTAATACAACATTCAATGATAGAACGAACTTCTATGGTTGGTTTTGTCGTGTTGATGCGCCGATTATTATGATGAGCTACTCGGAAGCAAAATTCATTGAATCGGAGGTACGTTTCCTTCAAAATGGAGGTTCGGCTACGTCACAAGGAAGTACCGCAGAAGCGTATCAAGCGTATTTGGCAGGGATCAAAGCAAATATGGATAAAGTGGGTGTATCGGCAGCTAATTCGAACGCTTTTCTTGCACATGAGTCTGTCGCTTTGGGTGAAAGTAAATTAACTCTTTCTGCTATTCTCATCGAGAAATACAAGGCACTCTTTACTAACCCAGAAGCATGGGTGGACTTGCGTAGAAATGAGCATAATCCTGCTATTTATACGGGATTGGAACTTCCTGAAAACCACAATGTGGAACTAAACGGAAACTGGATTGCACGTGGAGCTTATCCAAGTTCAGAGACATCTCGTAATTCGGAGGTTGCCAAAGCCAACTTCAAGGCGCTAGATACAAAAATGTGGTTGTTTAATTAATTTACTGACGAAAAGATGAAAAAAATAGCATATATCGTACTTTTTGCGCTAGGTCTTTCTAGTTGTTACGAAGAGTATAATCCGAATACCGATTTGTTTGATGTAGTGGGTGATGTCGCGTATGTGGCAGCTTTAACGGCAAATCCTGCCACGGTAGCTCCGTCTGGCTCAACTACTTTGACGATTAAGTGTACTGCGTACAACACAGATATGAAGGAAATCAAAATTTACGAGCGCATCGGAACATCAGGTGGCTTTAACTTGAAAAGTACCGTTCCGTTTACGCCAAACTTTGTGGCAGCAGAAAAACTCCACGTCGTGACTGTTCCTTACACAGCACCTTCTAATAGAGGAGCGGTAATCAACTTACAAGTGGAGGTTATCACGGCGAATGGTTTGGCTTCCAAAAGAAATAGAACCTTGACAGTTCGTACAACGAACTAAGCGGTAGATGTATAGCAAAAAACGGCTTGTTAACTTAGTTAGCAAGCCGTTTTTGTGTTATGAGGTAGGTATAAATAAAAAGAATCCCACAAATGTAGGATTCTTCGTATAGAATGAAAGTAAGTCTTATTTATTAATAATCAATTTCTCCGTAAATACGTGCTCATTTTGAATAACCCGAACAGTTAGTTGGCTGGTTACCAATTGGCTAGGTAGTTGATAAATCCCTCTCAACTCTTGAATTGACCCCTCCATTTGCATTAATTTACGTCCCTCAATCGTAGAAACTTCCACTTTAGCAGGTGTGTTCTCGTCAAAATGTGTCAAACGAAGGTTGAATTCGCCAGATGTTGGGTTTGGCCAAATACCTATCTCTTTTGAATTCGTATTCCCGGATCCAGTTGTTACCAACAATCCCTCTGCTAATCCAAGTTGTGCTGTAAGCACGCCTGTTGGCTGAATATCCCAAATTCCTTTTTGCAAAACGGCTACCTGTGCGTCATCTGACATTGATACCTTGACAGACGTCTGTGTGTCTTTCGAGCGAACAACCCAATATTCATACTGATTCAACGAGGTGATATTTGAGGTCACTTCACCAGAAATTGAACTCGGATTTTGAGGAATGTAAGTCGCCCAAACTGTCTTATTTCCCGCATCATCTACTTTGAATGAATGCTGACTTTCCCCGTTTCCTACAGGAAATTCAAAACTTGTTGCAGCTTGTTTTTCAACAACCCCCACCACATGCGATTGGTCTGAAAGTCCCTCATGTATTGCCTCAGTAGAAAATATCAATGGATTCTGTTCATTCGTTCTTAGTATGCCTTTTTCGAAGGTTAACTTGCGGCGTATGCTAACAGGGGTTTGTAATTTTACGTGATTATCGAGGTAGAGCTCACTTATTTCAAGTGTTTTCTTGCTACTAATTTTCTGTTCATCAGTTCCATTAAGCCGAATTTGTCCTTCAGACTGAAAACCTCCCTCATTTACGACATGCCCTGCCAAATGCAAAATTCCTTCATTTTTTAATTTTCCCTTATTGGTAAAATCAGCATGTATGGAAACAGTAGCTCCCTCAGAAACATAAAATGTGGTGTTTGAACTAACTTGAGCTTGTGCACCTACGATTGAAATAAATACAAGTCCTGATGTGATGTAAAATGTACGCATGCAGTTGATAAATTGAAATTGGACAAATTTGACGTATCCAAAGTTAGATGCTTTTCCTAGAAATCACTAAAATAGATTCGTATTTTTATTAAATGGTTCATCTCGCAACAAGGTGCATTTGGTCTATTTATCACAAACAAGGTATGTAAATCTTTATTTTTTATGTTAATTCGTACACCAATCGAACCTAAACGTAGTAAACCATGCATCGATTTCTCCGAATTCTTATAGTCTCCTGCCTGATTTCTGTTCAAACGAAGGGGCAATCCATTCCTTACGAAAAACTTGCCGTTACGTACGGTCTTCAACATATCCCGACGTTACGCTCCTATTTGTCTATTCCATGCGATGCAAATGTAAAGGAGGATATGTACAAAAATATTGAATGGGTACAAAACGCCTTTTCTTCCCGCGGCTTCTCTGTCTCTACGCTGGAAACACCGACACTCCCCGTGCTTTTGCTGGAGAGAAAAGCGAAAAATCCAGCTGCCAAAACCGTTTTATTTTATTATCATTCGGACGGTCAACCTGTCCGATCTGCCGAGTGGCAACAAGAAAATCCATTTATTCCTGTCTTGAAACAAAAAAAAGGAGACGCTTGGGAGCAAATTCCATTTGAACGCATTACACAAAATTATGACCCCGAGTGGCGTATTTTCGGTCGTGCCTCCTCCGACGATAAAGGCCCTGGCGTGATGTTACTCGCCGCCCTAGATGCTATCGAATCATTGGCTATTTCTCCCAATTATCACCTTAAAATTTTGGTTGATTTTGAAGAAGAAAAAGGCTCTACAAGTCTACCCGGAATCATTGAAAAAAACCGGAAAGCCCTTGAATCCGACCTTCTCCTCATTTTTGATGGCCCTGCGCATCCTACTAATCTGCCTACTATTACATTTGGTGCACGTGGTATTCTCACGCTGACATTAACGACTTATGGCCCCGTTTCACCTCTCCATAGCGGTCATTACGGGAATTATGTGCCCAATCCGGTTTTTCGAATGGCAAGATTATTAACCAATATGAAAGCGGAAGATGGACGTGTACTTATTCCGGGTTTCTACGAAGGTATCCAGCTTGACCCCATTACCGCCAAGCAAATTGCAGCAGTTCCCGATGACCTCGCCGCATTGAATAGCCGCCTCGGGATTGCCCAAGCAGAAAAGGTAGGGACGAACTACCAAGAATCATTGATTTACCCTTCCTTGAACGTACGCGGAATAAAAGCTGCGGAGGTAGGGGCAATGGCAGCCACCATTATTCCAGATAAAGCCGTTGCAGAAATCGATATTCGAACTGTTCGAGCTTCTGAACCTGCTCGTTTGATTGAACTCGTGAAGAAATTTATCCGAGACGAAGGGTATTATATTGTCACCAATGAACCCACCGCCGAAGAACGCGCCAAGTACGATAAAATCATTAAAATTGGGTCAAGACCTGCTTACGGCGCGTTTAGCACAGAAATGCAGAGCGAAGTAGGTTTGTGGATTCAACGCGCTATACAGAAAACAACTTCGCAGCCATTGGTTAAATTGCCGACGATGGGTGGTTCCGTGCCTATTTCTCCGTTTGTCGCTCAATTGGGGGTAAATGCTGTCATCGTACCGACTGTTAATACGGATAATAACCAACATAGCGCTAACGAAAACCTACGTCTAGGGAATTATTTTGAAGGAATCCGGACGATGATTGGTTTATTGACGGAGAAGTTTTAACGCCAAAAGATATACATCTAAAGAAAAAATAGCTGCCAAATATCGTATTTGTGCAGCTATTTTTATACATAAATTATGGAATGAATAAATACAATTAGTTGATTAATAGTAAGTTGTATTTTCACTGGAATAATTTTTGAAAAATACTTGTACCTTGTTTTTTAATAACTTTATATTTGTGACGTTTTTTACGACAATGAAACAGATATCACTTCCCATATCGCCCTTCTTCCGACGACTTAGGTCCGTAAGGACCCTTGCCTGATTACCTATGCCTTTAAAGGCGGGTATTCGCCGACTCCTTTTCTCTTTACTGTTTTATTTTTTCACCATTGACGGATACAGCGTCTCCTGATTGCGGCAGCGCCCAATAAAATGACGATGAATAACATACAACCAATAGAAAATTCAGACTATATTATCCAAATAGCAGATGAATCCCATTTTCATCTGGCACAAACTATTTGCGACGAAATGGAATCCAGCGCACGTATCCGCAAAACGGGTATCGCCAAAAGGTCTCCTCTCTACATTCAAGAAAAAATGATAGAAGGAAAAGCCATCATCGCACAAACAAAAGATGGGAAATGGGCCGGATTTTGCTACATCGAAACCTGGGATCACGGCGAGTTTGTAGCTAACTCCGGATTAATCATTCATCCCGAACACAGAAAAAGTGGATTAGCCCGGAATATCAAAAAACGAGCTTTTGAACTGTCAAGAAAAAAATATCCGAATGCAAAAATTATTGGACTGACAACCAGTTTGGCTGTCATGAAAATCAATTCGGATTTAGGCTATATTCCTGTTCCTTTCAGTGAATTACCGAAAACAGATGAGTTCTGGAAGGGTTGCTCTAGCTGTGTCAATTACGACATCTTGAACCGCACTGGCAGAACGAATTGTCTCTGTACAAGCATGAAATTTGACCCCGTGGAAGTCAAAAAAAATGTGGAAAATGGTAAAAAACCACCCGTATGGGATTTTATCAAGGAATCCAAGTTGTATGAAAAATGGATGACTGTCAAACAGCGTATTTTATTGAATCGGGAAGAGCAAAAAAAAAAAGTGGGCAGCCTAGCCAAGGAACAAAAGGAAACACAATTGATGGAGTCGTAAAGACAATCAAAGGTAAAATAGATTAAATAATCTGTTCTTGTTCACTTCGTTAGTATTCATATAAAATACATAAAGTTTCTACAAAAGCGGGTTCGATGCACATACATCGAACCCGCTTTTTCATTTTTAAACCAGAATTTCTTCTTTTATTTCTTCAAACTTTCTTTTTTATAAACGTGGGCGAAGTGTTAGGGTAAAATGGAGATATTCGGAAAGTGGAATGGAAAGAAAAATAAAAAAATAGGGAGGATAATCGACATTCCTATTGGCTTCATCGCATGAAATCTCATTTTATTGGGCAATTGTCTTAAATCATTCCTATATAATGCGTAGAATCTATTAATTTGTGGAAGTATTATTCATTCACAAAATCTAAACTATGTCTATGTTTCAACGAATAGTAACTTCTATCGTGCTTTTGGTCTTGCCTACGTTGGTTTGGGCACAGCGAGGTGGCGGTGGAAATTTCAACGCTAACAGCCGCTTTGAGCAGTTGGGAGCTAATCTACCAACCCCTAATTCCTACCGGACAGCAGCAGGTACGCCTGGCAAGGATTATTTCCAAAATACAGCAAGCTACGACATCAAAGTCGAGCTAGACGATGATGCTCAGCGAATTATTGGTTCAGAAATACTTACTTATACCAACAATTCACCCGATGAACTCAAATATCTTTGGTTGCAGTTAGATCAAAATCTGCACAACGAAAAATCAACGGGAAACATAACCAAAACAGGGGGTATCGGCAACCAAATGGCGGGTGGACAAATCCAAAATATCCAGTCATTGGGTACAAACTCCACGAAAAAAGAATACGGTCACAATATTCGTTTGGTAAAAGATTTGAAAGGGGTTAACATCCCTTATACAATCAACGGAACGATGATGCGCGTGGATATTCCGGTCAGCTTGAAGCCAGGTCAGTCGTATTCATTCCGGATTGATTGGGATTATAATATTTTCCCGTATTACGGTCGTTCTGGATACGAATATTTTGAGGCAGACGGCAACTACAATTATTTCATTGCGCATTGGTTTCCTCGCATGTGTGTCTATGACGACGTGAATGGCTGGCAGCACAAGCAATTCTTGGGACAAGGTGAGTTTACACTTCCATTTGGTAATTACAAAGTAGAAATTACCGTTCCAGCAGACCACGTTGTTGGGGCAACGGGTGAATGCCAGAACTACGCAAAAGTATTGACGAAAGAGCAAATGAAGCGTATGACGGATGCTTCGAAGTCTAAAACACCTGTCATGATTGTTACACAAGCAGAGGCGGAAGCGAAATTAAAGGAAAAATCGACTAAAAAACAGACGTGGGTGTACACCGCTCAAAATGTCCGCGATTTTGCGTTTACCTCTTCTAGACGTTTCATTTGGGATGCGATGCAAACAGACGTTTACAACAACGGACGTAAAATCTGGAGCATGTCATTTTATGCCAAAGAAGGAAATCCACTTTGGGAACAGTATTCGACGCGCGTTGTAGAACATACATTAAAAGTATATGGAAAAGCAACGATTGAATACCCGTACCCTGTGGCTATTTCGTGTCATGCAACAGCAGGTGGAGGAATGGAATATCCGATGATTAGTTTCAATGGTGGCCGTCCGGACCCAGACGGAACGTACTCAGACCGTGTGAAAGCAGGCATGATTGGCGTGATTATCCATGAAGTGGGGCATAATTTTTTCCCGATGATTATCAATTCAGACGAACGTCAATGGAGTTGGATGGATGAAGGTCTGAACTCGTTTGTACAATATTTGGCGGAGCAAGAGTGGGATAGAGATTTCCCATCTCGAAGAGGAGAGGCGCAAAAAATCGTAGAATATATGCGGACAGAACCAACGCAGCAAATGCCGATTATGAGTAGTTCGGACAATATCATGCAGTTTGGTCCGAATGCCTACTCAAAACCAGCAACCGCCTTAAATATCTTGCGAGAAACCGTTATGGGGCGTGAATTATTTGATTATGCATTTAAGGAATATGCTAAAAGATGGGCGTTCAAACATCCACAACCGGCAGATTTCTTCCGGACGATGGAAGACGCTTCTGGTGTTGACTTGGATTGGTTCTGGAAAGGATGGTTTTACGGTGTAGAGCCGGTGGATCAAGATTTGGCGGAGGTACAATGGTATGCACTTGATACACAAAACCCTGAAATTACCAAGGCAGAAGCACGGAAAGAAGCGGAAGCAAAAGCAAAGACGCTTAGTAATATACGAAACGAAAAAGATATTCCGAAAACAGTCGTTGAGGAAGACCCAAGTATGCGTGACTTCTACAATTCGTACGATCCATTTGCTGTAACAGCAGCGGAAAAATCGCGTTATGAGAAGTTTTTGGAGACATTAACACCAGAAGAAAGAGAGTTAATGGAGTCAGGGAAAAACTTTTATACGTTAAAATTGAAGAACAAGGGTGGATTAGTGATGCCAGTTATCATTGAACTTCAGTACGAAGATGGAACGTCGGAAGTGGTACGTTATCCGGCGGAAATTTGGAGATTGAATGACCAAGAGATTTCAAAGACGATTTCTACAACGAAGAAAGTGAAGAAATTTGTTTTAGACCCGTATTATGAGACGGCAGACATTGATACATCGAACAATGCATTTCCGAGAGAGCCGGAGCAGCCAACGAAGTTCCAGTTGTTTAAACAGCGAGGGTACAATCCGGGGCCTAATCCGATGCAGGAGGCGAAAAAAACACAAGGAGCTGCCACGCAGAGTAGTTCCGGAAAATAAAGACAATATAGATAGATAGATAGAGCCGCGGTTTACCGCGGCTCTTCTTTTTTGTTGTTCTCTTCTTTTTTGTTGTTCTCTTCTTTTTTGTTGTTCTCTTCTTTTTTTATCTGTCCCTTCTCTTTTTATGGGAAACGTATCAT
>CAYNRA010000016.1:0-43989 GCA_964399465.1 uncultured Cytophagales bacterium | reverse complement strand
CAGATTGACAAAACAACCATTAATGGATTGTAATCATGACAAGAGAAGAAAAAGGAATTATCATTGAAGAGCTGAAAGCAAAGTTTGCTGAGATGCCTTATTTCTACATCATTGATGCAAGCGGTATGTCTGTTGCGAAAACCAACAAACTACGTCGCCTAAGCTTCGAGCGTGGTGTAGAATACAGAGTTATCAAAAACACATTGATTGAAAAAGCTCTTGAGCCCCTCGAAACGGATTACTCTTCATTCAAAGGAACTGTTCTTAAAGGATTTTCAGGTGTTTTATTTCACCCAGAATCTGGTAAAGTACCAGCTAAATTGTTGAAGGATTTTCTTAAAGAGAACAAAGGGTCTATTCAACTCAAAGGAGCTTCTGTAGATGGTGGTCTATATATCGGACACGATCAGTTGGAGGTTCTAGAGAAATTGAAGTCGAAAGACGAGGTCATCGGAGAAATCATCGGTTTACTCCAATCTCCAGCGAAGAACGTTATTGGTGCTTTGCAGAGTGGTGGCCAAAACTTGGCAGGTATCTTGAAAACTCTATCAGAGAAAGACGCCGCTTAATAACTTATTTTTTCTGTGTGGGTGTGTTGCCTACACGTATTTTTTCAAATTGTATTAACGATTAATTTAATAAAAAAATGGCAGATTTAAAAGCTTTTGCTGATCAATTAGTAAACTTAACAGTTAAAGAAGTAAACGAACTAGCTCAAATCTTGAAAGATGAGTATGGTATCGAACCAGCTGCTGCTGGTGCAGTAATGGTAGCTGGTCCAGCTGCTGAAGCTGAAGCAGTAGTAGAAAAAACTTCATTTGACGTAATCCTTAAGTCAGGTGGTGCAAACAAACTACAAGTTGTTAAATTAGTGAAAGATCTTGCAGGTTTAGGCTTGAAAGAAGCAAAAGAACTAGTTGATTCAGCTCCGAAGCCTTTGAAAGAAGGTATCGCGAAAGACGAAGCGGAAGCATTGAAAAAACAATTGGAAGAAGCTGGTGCTGAAGTAGAATTGAAGTAATTCTTACAGATACTGACTAAGTAGAGGGTTCTCTCTTTGGCTATGCTAAAGAGAGAACCTTTTCCTTTTGTACAGCTCATTCTTAAATTAAAGTTTCTCAATTTCAGTAGTTTATGCCAACTAAGCCTGTAAGCTTAGCGTAGATGTATTTGCACCTACGAAAAATAAATGCTAACTTTACAAGATTTTTAAATTCGTACTACGAGTATTGATTTAAAAAGTAGTTTTTCGTCCGATACACTTCTACTATCGTAGGGTAGATGCAAAGGGGTGAAAAACTTTCCTCACTGCGATTTCTATTTTATCAAACGACACGTTTGATTTTCTTCCAAAATGCATTATTTATTTATTAAAACAATTTAAGACCTTGGAATTAACAGAAAACGGTAGAAAAAGCTTTGCCAGCGTACGTCCCGTTCTTGAGTATCCAGACTTTTTGGACATTCAGTTGAAGTCTTTCGAAGAGTTCTTCCAAATCGATACTCCCGCTGAAAGCCGTAGAGCGGAAGGGTTGTATCAAGTTTTCATGGATAACTTCCCGATTTCAGACTCACGGGAAAATTACTTCTTGGAATTCGTCGATTATACAATTGACCCTCCAAAGTATTCAGTAGATGAAAGTATAGATCGCGGTCTAACTTATTCTGTTCCTTTGAAAGCAAAATTACGTTTGACATGTAATGATGACGACAACGAGGATTTTGAAACTATCGAGCAAGAGGTGTTTCTCGGTAATATCCCTTACATGACTGAAAGGGGGTCATTCGTTATAAATGGTGCTGAACGTGTAATCGTCTCTCAACTTCACCGTTCGCCAGGTGTATTTTTCTCAATGAGTAAGCACACCAACGGTACTAAATTGTACTCAGCAAGAGTTATCCCAATGAAGGGGTCTTGGATTGAGTTCTCTACAGACGTGAATAACGTCATGTATGCATACATTGATAGAAAGAAAAAGTTTCCGGTAACTACCCTTTTGAGAGCTATCGGTTTTGGCTCTGATAAAGAGATATTAAATCTGTTTGAACTCTCTGAGGAAATCGAAGCCAATCGTCAAAGTTTAGAGAAAATGATAGGTCGCCGTTTGGCAGCTAGAGTTTTGAAAACTTGGACAGAAGACTTCGTTGATGAGGACACTGGGGAGGTTGTTTCGATTGATAGAAATGAAGTAATCTTAGAGCGTGATGCAGTCATTACGCAAGATTCTATCGAAATTATCCTCGAAACAGAACAAACTTCAATTATTGTTCATAAGGAAGACTCTAATGTTGCAGAGTTTAATATCATCTACACAACATTACAAAAAGATACTTCAAACTCAGAAAAAGAGGCTGTTGAACAAATTTATCGTCAATTACGTAACTCAGAAGCACCTGATGAGGCAACGGCGCGTGAGATTATACAAGGTCTATTCTTCTCTGACAAACGGTATGATTTAGGTGAAGTTGGAAGATACAGAATTAATACAAAACTAGAGCTTCAAACAGAGCTAGACAAGCGCGTATTAACCACTGAAGATATCATCTCTATCGTTAAATACTTAATTGGACTTATCAACGCAAAAGCAGTCGTTGATGATATTGACCACTTGTCAAATCGCCGTGTTCGTACGGTTGGAGAGCAGCTTTCTAGTCAATTCGGTGTTGGATTGGCAAGAATGGCGCGTACGATTAAGGAGAGGATGAACGTACGTGATAACGAGGATTTCAAGCCTGTTGACTTGATCAATGCAAGAACGTTATCTTCTGTGATTAACTCTTTCTTTGGTACCAATCAGCTGTCACAGTTTATGGATCAAACGAATCCATTGGCTGAGATTACGCACAAAAGAAGAATGTCTGCTCTAGGGCCTGGCGGTCTATCTAGAGAACGTGCTGGCTTTGAGGTTCGTGACGTTCACTATACACACTACGGTCGCCTCTGTACAATCGAAACGCCAGAGGGGCCAAACATTGGGTTGATTTCTTCGCTCTGTACATTCGCGAAAATTAATTCAATGGGATTCATTGAAACACCTTATTTAGAGGTGAAAGAAGGGAAATTAAGCGGTGATATCACCTATTTAACGGCAGAAGAAGAAGATGGTAAGAACATTGCCATGGCTGTTCCTTTTGTAGATGAAAAAGGAGAATTTACAGTAGATTCACTCAAATGTAGATTTGAGGGTGACTTCCCTTATAAAAATCCAACGGAAATTGATTACATGGATATTGCGCCCAATCAGATTGTATCGGTTGCGGCTTCTATGATTCCTTTCCTTGAGCATGATGATGCGAACCGTGCGTTGATGGGTTCAAACATGCAGCGTCAGGCGGTTCCATTGTTGCGTCCAGAAGCACCTATCGTGGGTACAGGTCTTGAGGGTAGAATTGCCAAAGATTCACGTACACTCGTTGTTGCAGAAGGAGATGGTGTGATCGAGTACGTAGATGCAGAAAAAATCATGGTACGCTACGATTGGTCGGAAGATCAAATGTTAGTAAACTTTGAGACGAACTTGAAAAGCTATAATCTAATTAAGTTCCGTCGTACAAACCAAGATACATGTATCAACTTGCGTCCGATTGTCTTGAAAGGACAACGTATCAAGAAAGGACAAATTTTGGTGGAAGGATATGCAACCCAAGGAGGGGAACTTGCTCTAGGACGTAACCTTTTGGTTGCTTTCATGCCTTGGCAAGGATACAACTTCGAGGATGCGATTGTAATCAATGAGCGTGTCGTTCGCGAAGATATTTTCACATCTATTCACATTGAAGAGTTTGATCTTGAAGTGAGAGATACGAAACGAGGTGAAGAAGAACTCACTGCTGAGATTCCAAACGTTTCAGAGGAGATGGTGAAAAATTTGGATGAAAACGGAATTGTACGTGTGGGAACACACATCAAAGAAGGTGACATCCTAATCGGTAAAATTACACCAAAAGGTGAGTCTGACCCAACACCAGAAGAGAAGTTACTTCGTGCCATCTTCGGAGATAAAGCAGGTGACGTGAAAGATGCTTCTAAAAAAGCATCACCTTCATTGAGAGGGGTAATCATCGAAACAAAATTATTCTCTCGTCCTTCAAAAGAAGAAAGAGTGAAGCACAAAGAAGAGGTGAAACGTCTGATGCAGAAGCACAGTCGTGCTATGTTAGCCCTACGTGCAGAGATGATTGACAAAATGGTTACTTTGTTAGAAGATAAGACATCTACTGGAGTAAAACATAAATTCTCAGGTAGTGATGAGCTGATTTCAAAAGGAATGAAGTTTAACCGCTCGAATATCACGAACAACCTTTTCCCAGATAAGAACCCGTATGTGGATGAAAGTACGTACAATGTACCGGAAGAAGCAAACTTATTTGATGGTCTCTATTTAGAAAATTGGACGGAAGACGCACATACAAATGAACTGCTTGTCAAATTGGTGAAAAACTATCTTTCTAGAAGAAGTGAAATCATCGGTATCTACAAGAGAGAACGTTTTGTATTGGAAGTCGGAGACGAATTACCAGCGGGTATTGTGAAACTTGCAAAAGTGTATATCGCGAAGAAACGTAAGTTGAAAGTAGGGGATAAGATGGCGGGTCGTCACGGTAACAAAGGTATTGTGGCACGTATTGTCCGTGAAGAGGATATGCCTTTCTTGGAAGATGGAACACCAATGGACATCGTTTTGAATCCACTTGGGGTACCTTCACGTATGAACATTGGTCAGCTATATGAAACAGTACTCGGTTGGGCAGGTAAAAAACTAGGTCGTAAATATGCGACACCAATTTTTGACGGTGCATCATCTGAACAAGTATTGGAGGAATTAAATGCTGCGGAACTACCAGAATATGGCCGTACACAGCTTTATAACGGTCTTTCAGGAGAACCATTTGATCAAAAGGTAACAGTAGGTGTTATCTATATGTTGAAACTAGGTCACTTGGTAGATGATAAGATGCACGCCCGTTCAATTGGACCATACTCATTGATTACGCAACAACCTCTTGGTGGTAAAGCGCAATTTGGAGGTCAGCGATTCGGAGAAATGGAGGTATGGGCATTGGAGGCCTTTGGGGCGTCGCATGTTCTACGTGAAATTTTGACGGTCAAGTCGGATGATGTCATTGGTCGTGCAAAGGCATACGAGGCAATTGTGAAAGGTGAAAACCTTCCAAAACCGAATATACCTGAATCATTCAACGTATTGGTTCATGAATTGAGAGGTTTAGCCCTCGAAATTACAATGGAATAAAAATGATTCTTTGGCTGTTGAAAGACAGCCAAAGAATCATTTTTACAAAGGTGTTCGCACCAATTACTCTAGATTCTTTATTAATAATTGAAATACATTCGTCAATGTCGTTAAAGAAAAACAAAAAACTTAGCAGCGACTTCAGTAGCATCACCATTAGTTTGGCCTCTCCAGAGTCTATTTTGGATAGTTCATACGGTGAAGTTACACAGCCGGAAACCATTAACTACAGAACATACAAGCCAGAAATGGGCGGTTTGTTCTGTGAACGTATCTTTGGCCCTGTCAAAGATTGGGAATGTCACTGTGGAAAATACAAACGCATTCGTTACAAAGGTATTATCTGTGACCGTTGTGGTGTAGAAGTAACTGAAAAGAAGGTTAGACGTGAGCGAATGGGGCACATCGAATTGGTTGTTCCGGTAGCACACATCTGGTACTTTAGAAGTTTACCGAATAAAATTGGCTACTTGCTAGGTCTATCTACCAAAAAATTAGACCAAATTATTTACTACGAAAGATACGTAGTCATCAACGCGGGTATCAAAGAAGAAGATGGTATCAGTTACATGGATTTCTTGACAGAAGAGGAATACTTGGATATCATCGATAAACTTCCGCGGGAGAATCAAATGCTTCCCGATGAAGATCCGAATAAATTCATCGCTAAAATGGGTGCAGATGCACTTGAGATGCTTTTATCAAGATTGAAATTAGATGAGCTTTCTTACTCGTTGCGCCACCAAGCAGCTACAGATACCGCTCAGCAAAGAAAGGCAGAAGCCTTAAAAAGACTGAAAGTTGTAGAAGCATTCCGTGATGCAAATACACGTGTAGAAAATAAACCTGAGTGGATGATTATCAAGATGGTTCCTGTTATTCCACCGGAATTACGCCCACTTGTTCCACTAGATGGAGGACGTTTTGCAACATCTGATTTGAACGATCTGTACCGCCGTGTAATTATTCGGAACAACCGTTTGAAGAGACTCTTGGAAATCAAAGCACCTGAAGTTATCCTTCGTAACGAGAAGAGAATGTTACAAGAGGCTGTTGACTCCCTTTTTGATAACTCTCGGAAAGTAAATGCTGTTCGTTCAGATGGAAACAGAGCATTGAAATCACTTTCAGATATGCTGAAAGGGAAACAAGGGCGTTTCCGCCAGAACTTACTTGGTAAGCGTGTTGATTACTCGGGTCGTTCGGTAATTGTAGTAGGTCCTGAGCTGAAGCTACACGAATGTGGTTTGCCAAAAGATATGGCAGCCGAGCTATTCAAGCCGTTTATCATTCGTAAATTAATTGAAAGAGGCATTGTTAAAACAGTAAAATCTGCGAAGAAAATCGTAGATCGCAAAGATGCTGTTATCTGGGATATTCTTGAAAATGTTTTGAAGGGCCACCCAGTTATGTTAAACAGGGCACCTACACTTCACCGTTTGGGTATTCAAGCATTCCAGCCAAAATTAGTGGAAGGGAAAGCAATCCAGCTTCACCCGTTGGTTTGTACAGCCTTTAACGCTGACTTTGACGGTGACCAGATGGCGGTACACGTACCTCTTGGGCACGAAGCAGTTATGGAAGCATCTGTTTTGATGCTTGCATCACACAATATCTTGAACCCAGCCAACGGTGCACCGATTACAGTACCTTCACAAGACATGGTTCTTGGTCTGTATTATGTGTCTAAAGGCAAACGTTCTACGCCTGAAGAGGTAATCAAAGGTGAAGGAATGACTTTCTATTCAAGCGAAGAAGTAATCATCGCTTTGAACGAAGGAAGTATTTCGAAACACGCATTCATCAACTGCCGTGTAAGAATCAAGAACGAAGCCGGTGAATTGGAAGACAAAATCATCGAAACAGTTGCTGGTAGAATTTTATTCAATGAATGTGTACCTGAGCAAGTTGGGTATATCAATGAATTATTGACGAAAAAGAAACTACAGCAAATCATTGGTCAGGTATTCAAAGAAGTGAGTTTCGCACGTACAGCTCAGTTCTTGGATGATATCAAAACCCTTGGATATCAATCTGCTTTCAAAGGTGGTTTGTCTATTGGTCTTGGGGATATCATGATTCCTGAAGAAAAACATGCTTTGATTGAAGACGCACGTCTCCAAGTAGAAGAAATTAGAAACAATTACATGTTCGGTATCATTACAGAACGTGAGCGTTATAACCAAACAATTGACGTGTGGACGCGTGTAAACACTCGTTTGAGAGAAACACTTTTACGTCAATTGGAGAATGATCGCCAAGGATTTAACCCTGTTTATATGATGATGCACTCCGGTGCGCGTGGTTCGCAGGAGCAGATTCGTCAGTTAGGTGGTATGAGAGGTTTGATGGCAAAACCGCAAAAGAACATTGCTGGTTCAGTGGGTGAAATCATTGAAAACCCAATTTTGTCTAACTTTAAAGAAGGTCTAGACGTATTGGAGTACTTTATTTCTACACACGGTGCGCGTAAAGGTTTGGCGGATACAGCCCTTAAAACAGCAGATGCAGGTTATTTAACGCGTCGTTTGCATGACGTTGCGCAAGATGTTGTTGTAAACGAGGAAGATTGTGGCACTTTGAGAGGGATTCAGGTTTCTGCATTGAAAGAAAATGAAGATGTAATCGAGCCGCTTTCAGAGCGTATTTTGGGTAGAACGTCTGTTTATGACATTTACGATCCATTAACGAAGGAGCTTATCGTTCTAGCTGGTGAGGAAATCACCGAAGAAATTGCCAATCGTATAGATAATACAGCGATTGAAACCGTCGAAATTCGTTCGGCATTGACATGTGAAACACAAACAGGTATTTGTGCAAAATGTTATGGTCGTAACCTTGCATCTGGCCGTATGGCAGAACGAGGAGAAGCTGTTGGTGTAATTGCCTCGCAGTCAATTGGTGAGCCAGGAACGCAGCTTACACTTCGTACATTCCACACAGGGGGTACAGCGATGAACGTTTCAGTTGAAGCGAATATCAAAGCGAAATTCCAAGGTAAAATTCAATTTGCTGATATTAAGACAGTAGATAGCCTTGACAAAGAAGGCAACCCAACTGTAGTCGTTATTGGTCGCCGTGGTGAAGTTCGTATTATTGATGAGGAATCGAATCAGATTTTGATTACCAACATCATTCCATACGGTGCTACGCTTAAGGTGAAGGACAAGCAAAAAATCGCGAAAAACGAAGAAATCTGTAACTGGGATCAGTTCAACGCAGTTATTCTTTCCGAATTTGACGGTACAATTGTTTACGATAGTATCGAAGAAGGTATCACTTTCCGGGAAGAAGCCGATGAGCAGACTGGTTTTAAGGATAAAGTAATCACGGATTCGAAAGACCGTACGAAAAACCCATCTATCATCGTTCAATCGAACAACGCAGAAGAAAAGGTGTATAACTTGCCTGTCAATGCGCGTGTGATGGTAGAAGATGGACAGTCAATCAAGGCGGGTCAAGTATTGGCTAAAATACCAAGAGCTATCAATATGAACCGAGATATTACAGGTGGTTTGCCACGTGTAACGGAATTATTCGAAGCTAGAAACCCATCAAATCCTGCGGTTGTTTCTGAAATCGACGGTGTTGTTTCATTTGGAACAATCAAGAGAGGTAACAGAGAAATCTTTGTAGAAGCGAAAGACGGTACAAAGATGAAGTACATGGTATCTCTATCGAAACTGATTCTTGTGCAAGATGGAGACTTCGTTCGTGCGGGTGAGCCGTTATCTGATGGAGCTATTACACCATTTGATATTCTAAGAATCAAAGGGCCAACTGCTGTACAAGAGTACTTGGTAGAAGAAACACAAGCGGTTTATCGCCAACAAGGGGTGAAAATTTCTGATAAACATATTGAGGTAATCGTACGTCAAATGATGCAGAAAGTAGATATTCTTGATGCGGGAGATACAATCTTCCTTGAAATGCAATCGGTAGATAAATGGTTGTTCAGAGAGGAAAATGACCGTATTTTGGACAAGAAAGTAGTTGTTGATGCAGGTTCATCTGCTCGATTCAAGCCGGGTCAAATCATTACCAATAGAGAATATCGGGATGAGAATAGCCATTTGAAGAGAGAAGATTTAACACTTATGCAGGTGCGTGATGCAAGACCAGCGGTCTCGCAGCCAATCTTGCAAGGTATTACGACGGCTTCATTAGGAACGAAATCATTTGTTTCTGCTGCTTCATTCCAAGAGACAACGAAGGTACTTTCAGAAGCTGCTGTTCGTGGTAAGAGAGACCATTTGGAAGGATTGAAAGAAAATGTAATCGTTGGACACTTAATTCCTGCTGGAACAGGACGTAAGGAGTATCAATCGTACGAAGTTGGTTTGAAAGGTGAGCTAAAATCTGTTCACAATGAGAAGCAATTGATTGAACCTATCAGTTCGGTGAGACGCAAAGAATACATGTAAATCATTCATTCTTGATAGATAAAAAAGGGCTACTTCATCTGAAGTAGCCCTTTTTTGTGGTGGTCTTGTACTCTCCCCAAGAATAGCTATAATGAATGATGTAGTATTTTTGATTTGGGGGGTATTGAAAAAGAGTAAATTTAGCGAGAGACAGATTATCAAGGAGTAAGAATCAGGTTTATCGGTCACAGATGTTTTCCGTACGGATGGTATTAGCTAAGGTACATTTATGGTATTAGCTAAGGTACATTTTATGATTAGAGTAAGCGTAAGAAACATCTTCTTCTATGGGTAAAAGTATTTTTGGTGCGTTCTGTGGGGCTAAATACTACCGTGGAGGGTTGATTGCATACAACCCGGAAAGCCAACTCAGAACAGTTTGATGAATCGTTTTAACAGAACTTGGAGATAAGAAGTACTAGATGCTATCTGTTAAATAATATGCATCAGATGAGAAAGTACGTTCAAGCGTGGATATGAATGTACAACAACGAAAAATCACATTCAGCTCTGGATAGGTTGATATGCAAAGTGCGACAGGATAAAAATGAAAAAGTAAACTGGAATTAGTTAGTTTTGAATGTAGTTAACGAAAGGAAGGGTAGGAACCACACGCTGTCAGCGTTTTTTTAATTTACACGGCTCTCTAGCTTCCTCTTCCATCCAATTATTTATACGGCCTGAATTTATATAGCATTTCAAATAGTTATAATGGAAAGAAATTAATCCCATCCTTTTATATTGCTCCCAGTGAATATTTTCGTGTTTTAGAATGGAACAGGGATCATTAGAATTTTCGTTCCGGTAGTTTGATTCTATAAATATACCAAAAGGAGGAATAGTACTTGCCATTTGTTTACCTGGAATATCAAATGGTAAATAATACACAAAAGGGTGTTTTATCAAATTCAATACCAAAATAATAACTATGAATACAGATGGAATTGCATACCTCTTTTTCTTTACTATTTGTAAGTGTATCATATTTCATAATTTTATTAAAATTTCTCTGCTCTCCATTGAGTAAATTACAATAGGGCAAAGCTACTTAATAGTATGTATACACAACAGACTAAAGTTAGTATTTTTGTTATCTAGATGTCTCCGAAGCTTCGTTCAACACAGGGGTAATCGCTGTTCCCGCTTCATGCGTTTAAGGTTTGTATGTTGGTGGCTGTCTTTCTATTCGTCAGTTTTCAATTTCTCTTATTACTTCGTCCAAAATCTTCGCCATTTCGTCAAGTTTAAGTTCAACGTCAGGAGGGGCAACATCTCTTTTTCCGTGAGCAATGTAGTTTCTATGGTCTTTGATTTGTTTGAGTTTTTGTAACAACTCGTTTGTAATGTGTCCTTCGATTAGATAGATTATACCGGCTAATCTGTCTATACTGTCATTGATGAAATTTTCTCTCGACTTAAAATAGTCTAAAGGTCTAACGGCACTTGCAGAAACAACATTTTTAAGGGTTCCATAAGATGTCCTGTATTTTGCAAAAACAACCCTCTCAAATGTCGCTACTAAGCTTACAACCGAACTTTCGTAAGCTGTTCGTGTTAAATTGTCAGCGAACATTAAGGCGGTTTTCTCCTTTTGAGAATAAACCTTTGCTATTTGTTCAGGAACAATTTTGTCGATATAATGTTTGTTTCCGTTAATTTGTCGAACTTCCTTTTGTAAGATGTTGTCAATGGTCGCAAGATAATTAAAGGTGTCCCTCAATTCCTCTTTATTTATTGTAACCATTCTTCAATAAGTTTTTCGAGTTGTTGTTTGTCAAGTTTATAATGGTCTTTTGCGTCATAAGATTTTGCAATTATCCATTCGTGGGTTTTCTCGTCTATAATTTTTCTGAGTATGCTTACCTTTTTATTAATGTTACCTCGCATATAAAACTCTAACTTTCCATCATAATCTGTTGTAACCCCTGATATTGGCTCAAGAACTAAAAACTTATTTTCTGATAATGATATTTCTAATATTGTTGTCAAATATTCACCAATGAAAGGTTCTATTCTCTTCACTGGAACAATAGCAAAGGTCATAAGTCCATTTTCCTCATAGTCGTGAAACCACTTATAAGAAATAGTGTTTTGAAGTTCTGAAACAGCATTTTCCCAAACTTTTTTGTATGCAGTCCAATCGGATTCTACTCTACCCGATGAAAAAATAGAGTTATAAAAAAAGGCTGAAATTTGTGGTTACGAATCAACAAAACCAGCCTTTTAATGAAAGATTTCATCGGTAGCAAAATTAGGGATTTATTCTTGAAAATTCCTTTGGCCAAGAATTTGGCAAGACAAAAGTTTATTTCAGAGTTTACCCTTGGGGTTATAAAAAGTAGAAACGTACAATTTAAAGAGGTAGGTTTACACTTCACCACCGATGCAAAGGTGGAGTCAAACGAGAGGAGAATTCAAGCTTTTTTTCAGGATTTTGAGTTCGATTATCAACAAGTTGCCCTTTTGCTGGTCATGTTTCTGCCAAAGGGGAAGTTGAGTTTGTCGATTGACAGAACCGAGTGGAATTTTGGTTCTTATCAGTGTAATATTCTGATGATAGTCGCCCGATATGACAATACTGGAATACCAATATTTTGGGATTTATTGGACAATAAAAGTGGGAATAGTAACACCCAAAACAGGAAGGAACTGGTTGGCAAAGTCATTTCTTTAATTGGAAAAGACAGGATTGGGATTATAGTTGGAGACCGAGAATTTATCGGCCATGAATGGCTCAAGTACCTGAAAGACAACAATATAAGGTTTTGTATGCGAATGCCAAAGAACCATTTGATAACATTGGTCAATACCGATATTTATTCAGCGACTGAACTTTTATCAATTCGGGATGAACGTTATTATGAAGGTTGCATGGTAGATGGAATCTGGTGTAACCTGATGTTAAAAAGGCTACCCGACGGTGATTTTTTGATTTTAGCTGGAAATTTCCCCGCCAAGCAGTTGGGCGGGTTTTATCGCAGGAGGTGGTCAATTGAGGTGTTCTTTCAATCGGTCAAAGAAAGAGGTTTCAACTTGGAGAACACGCATTTGAAGTCAAGTGACAAGATTAAAAAGCTTTTGGTTTTCGTTAGTATAGCGGCAGGGATATGCAAAAACGTTGGCAAACGCTATCATGGGAAAGTACAAAAAATAAGAATCAAGAAACACGGGTACAAGTCAAATAGCTTTTTCAGGAAAGTACTTGACATTTTAAGGGAAGGGTTCAGAAAACCCTCTAAGAAGTTCACGAAAATGTGGGAAGACATTTTGAACATATTTACCCGATGGGTTCAAATTCAACTATCTCATTATCAAGACTCAATAAAAATCATCGGGTAGAGTAGTTTTTATGCTTTCTGCCAACGGTCAAGTATAAAAGCAGTAGCGGATTAAAAGCAAAATACTTTCAATCCGCTACAAAGTCAACAGATAGCAATTAGCTCTCAAAATCCATGTCACCCGCTATTGCTTTTATACAATGTTGTGGGCATGTGCATTTTCTTTAGGGGTTGTTTATTCAAATTGAGTAACCATTAAATATCATCTATTTTCTGTCCAAATTCCTTTTTGTCTTTAAAGGCTCGTTTGGTCACTTTCAAATCCTTAAAATAACCAATTGTCGCAATGTCTACATATAGTCCAACATAACCCTTCTGATTTTTTCCTAACATCTTATTCACGATGAAAGAAGAATATTTCATGTCATTGATAAACATTTCAGCAGTTTCACCATTCACCTCAATCCGCATGGTAATCCACTCTTCCATCGCTACAGGGGCAGAACCTTCATAGGTTCCTGCCGGGAAATTATCCCTTAAGGTCTGAAATTTATAATCAGGGTATGAAAAATATTGAACAGCATGATTTCTGGCATATTGGTTATTTATTCTTCCTACTTTAGGTCGGAGATAAATAGATTCAAAGGCGGAATCATCTTCTTTTATTCTAAAATATACTCCAATAAAACCTGCAGCTGGAGCATAAGGCGAAGGGTCTTGGAATTTGCTGTACATTTTTACTTCTATCGTTCCGTTTTCAAAGTCATCTAAGCCCAAAAGCCGAGCATAGTGGGTTTCGTCAACAGTTTCTTCCAACCGATTGGCATCAAATGGAAGGGCCTCTAAATCCCGTTCAATTTTCAAAACCTTTTTGCCCTGAAATTTTACAATCTCACCAGTGACATTATGAAGCTCAAAGGTTTGTTTGCCCAGCTTCAAAGTCTGCCAATTTTCAGAACTCTGGGCTACAACGCCATTGTAAATTCCCAAAATTAAGCTTAGGCATGTGAATAATTTAAACATCTTCATTGATTCATTTTTTTAGGTTAATCATTTATGCTCTTACAATTTCAGCAAAGCCTCAGTTTTTGTAACCACTCTGCCCAACGCACCGAATTCATGTAAATCCCCAAATACTTCAATGCGGATAGATTGTTCTAAACCACCTACCTTTACTGCATCAAAGCCATTGTATTCTATTAATTGCTCTATATCCGTATCTATAGAGGTGTGATTTGTAGCATAAAATAAAACTGATTTTTCAGGTGAATGAAAAGCTGCACTTGCTAATGAAGCTGCACCTAATGTACCGAATGCTTTGACCAGTTTTGCTCCCTTTGGTAAGATAGCAGCATTAAGCTGTCCAGCGGATTCTTTTTCACCAATAATTTTTTTGAAACCACCGCTTTCGTCTGGAGCAATAGGATTTGATGGGTCAATGATTATTTTCCCTTGTAGTTCGGTACTAAATTGTTCGAACAATTCCTGAATGGTGTTGAACCAAACAGACAACACAATAATATCTGCATTCTTAATGGCTTCACTTATTTCGGTCGCTGTTGCCAGTGTTCCCAATTCCTTTGCCAATGCTTTTGCATCTTCCAATTTTCGGCTTGCAATAATTACTGGCTGATTCCCTTTGACGAAGTTTTGGGCTAAAGTTTTCCCGATATTTCCTAAGCCGATGATAGCTATTTTTGATGTTGTTGACATACTATTTCTTTTGAAGTTTAACAATAAATTGATAATGCAAAGTTGTGATATAAAGAGCTCTCACTACAATGAACTGGGTCAAGAAATAGTATTGATGTAGTTTAAGATTTTTTGGTTTGCTTGTTTCTTAAACGACTTAAAAATTCGGGTGTAATGCCTAAAAATGAAGCAATTTGTGTTTGTGGAATTCGGTTGGCCAGGTGCGAATAACTTTCTATAAATGATAAATACCTTTCTTCGGCAGAAGAACTAATATTTTGCAATAATCGCTTCTGAAGCGATACAAAGCTATTTTCAATCAGTACCCTAAAAATACGGTCGAACTTAGGAGCTTGAATATAAAGTGAAAGCAAATTATCGTGGCTTATTTGTAATACCATTGTGTCTTCCAAAGCATCAATATTGAGTTCAGAAGGTGTTCGTTCGTGAAAACTACCAATATCGCTCAACCACCAATTCTCGGAAGCAAACTGTATAATGTGAGTATTTCCTTTGTCATCAACTTTGTACATACGCACACAGCCTCGAACTATAAAATTGAACTGGTTACATACATCACCTGACTGCAATACATACTGCCGTTTTCGGTACAATCTGGGTTTGAACAAGTCGAACACCAATTGTTTTTCTTCCTTATTAAGAGGAATTAGATTTTGAAAATAACCTAACAAAGGTTCAATTTGTGTTTGTATAATTTTTTCTTCATTCATTCTTTGTCGGTACGAGGATGTTTTATCAGTTCGCTGCATTGCCCACAACGAGTCGATAGACGCCATAATTTCACCTAATGGCGTCTATTTCTTACTTAGATGAGAGAATCTGAATCTATTTTGGGAACAATCTCGAAAGCACAACCAAAAATACATAATATATCCAATTGTCCAAATAATCCAACGGGCTTTTTAATTGGTCAAATCCTTTGGTGGTAATGTGCGTATTTCGGTCGTTCTTGAGTCCTCATGACCAAGCAAGCTCTGAATGTGCCGGATGTCTGTCCCGTTTTTAAGCTGATAACCAATCAAAATACATAATTAACATTTCTATTCGGATACCAGTTTTCGGTGAACAGGCATGTTCGATGCCTTATTTATAGATAAAAAGATGCTCCCGGCTAGTTCGTTCATTCCAATCTCAAAATGAAAGTAACCAACCAAGAACACCTCATTCAAACAAGTATAAAAAAGGCTTGAAGTACAAAATCAACGTTTCTCCAACTCTGTAGTAGAAAGGCGTACCATGCGACCAAGCGGTTGATTGTCCTTATAAACAATGACATGCAAAAGGGTCGGTTCTTTGGGAAGTAGGAACGGCTTGTCGTACAAAGTCGAGAATGAATCTGCCGGAAATTGGTCTAAACTGTAATAAATCTTTGTATTAGGAATATCCGATTGGAGAGAAACATACACGCCATCCTCTCCTTTTTTTGTCCGAATAATTGGGTCAAGGTGTGCTTTTGAGTAGGCGATTTCCTGGTTATCCGCACGTTCAAAATGTGTCGAAAGTCGCTTCAAGAAAAACGTCCAATTTTTTTCTTTGGCTGGCGACCAAAAAACTTCCGCCAATGCCCAAGCACGCGGATACGCCATGTATTCCATCGCACGTAATGTCGCAAAGCGTTCACTCCACAGATTTCCTTGTCCGCCTTTTATAAGCGATGGATTTACACCCTCCGGAACTGGCTCAAATTGATACGCATTTTTCAAAGTTAGTTGGCTGTACGTGGGTGGTTCTAAGCTAGGGTCTCCTTGGTACAAGTCTAAATAGGCATGTTGGTTCGGGGTCATGACCACCTCGTGCCCCATTTTTGCCGCTTCAATGCCGCCCGCCATTCCCCGCCAGCTCATAACAGCCGCGTTAGGTGCAAGTCCACCTTCTAGGATTTCATCCCAACCAATGATTTTTTTTCCTTTGGAGGAAACAATCTTTTCCACTCGTTGGATGAAATAACTTTGAAGAGCATGGCTGTCTGCGATGTTATTTTTCGCCATGAATTTTTGGACGTGTTCAGCACGTTCCCAATATCCTTTGTAGCATTCATCTCCACCAATATGAATGTAGGGAAATGGAAAAAGAGCAGCGATTTCAGTGAATACTTTGTCTAAAAAGACATATACTTGCTCATTTGTTGGGTCTAAATTATTGTCAATATGCATGGTAAATGTCCCGTTTCCGTGCCACGTAGCAAATTGGCTTCCTGGATTTACACGAATTGATGTATCCTTCGTTACACTGAGTTCCGGATAGGCTGCAAGAGCTGCCATACTGTGCCCAGGGACATCAATTTCAGGAATAATTTGAACGTGATTTTCTTGTGCATACGCGATGATTTCGCGAATATCGTCTTGGGTATAGAAGCCACAATCTGTCGCTTGTTCATTGGGCTTAGGTGCTTCTCTTTCCCACCAAATCCCCATTCTTTGCACGCGACAAGCACCTATTTCAGTTAACTTGGGCAATGACTTTATTTCAATTCGCCAGCCTTGGTCGTCTGTCAAGTGCCAATGTAGTACATTGAATTTGTATTGAACCATCTGGTCAATAAAATCTTTCATTTCTTGTTTTGTACGAAAATGGCGGCTAACGTCCACCATGAGTCCTCGCCATCCAAAACGGGGATAATCTAGGATTTGGCACGTTGGAATTCGTATTTCGGAGGTTGTATTTGCCAAATCGGGCGGTAGGAGTTGGTGTAAACTTTGGATGCCGTAAAAAATACCAGCAGGTTCATTAGCGGTTAGAGAAATCCTGTTTTCGTCAATCGTGAGTTGATACCCCTCGTTACCTAAACGTGCATTTGCTTCTTTTAAAAGTTTAACTTCCAGGATTTTACCTTTCTTTTTGGTATCCAAACTTTTTGAAAGAACTATATTTCTTTTTTGCAAAGCACGCTCAAAGGTAGTCATAGCCTTGAGAACAGCCGGTTGATTCGTTTGCACATCCAGGGTTAATTGATTTGTAAGAACAAAAAAAGAACCAGTTGATTGATATGAAACAGGAGCAGGGATTAGGGTATGTTGTTGGGCGAAACTCAAAGAAGTTGTAGCCCATACCGCTAGGTAAAGGAGGTAAAATACCTTTTTCATTGATTTTAAGGGGTAGAATAAATGATGAGTTTGAAAAGCATTTTTTCAAATCTTGAACAAATGTAAAAGATACTTGTCTATACAAAAAGTATTTTATAATTTTTTTTAAAATATAGTAAAAAAGAAAGGCGCTAGCCAATATTTGGGGTAGCGCCTTTCTTTTCTGGAAGCTGGATTACCAGCGAATCAAAGCTGACCCCCAAGTGAAGCCACTCCCGAAAGCGGCTAAACAAATTAAATCACCATCTTTTACTTTTCCTTGTTCCCATGCTTCACATAAGGCAATTGGAATAGATGCGGCGGTGGTATTTCCGTATTTCATGATGTTATTGAATACTTTATCGTCCGAGAGTTTAAGAGTTTTTTGGACAAATTGCGCAATACGAAGATTGGCCTGATGAGGGACCAAAAGGTCGATATCTTCCGGGGTAAAACCTGTTTTTTGTAGGGCTTCAAAGATAACTTCTGGGAATTTGGTCACAGCTGTTTTAAAAACGAGTTGACCATTCATATTGGGGTAATAGGTCTTATTTTCTAGTAAGTTCGGGTAAACAAAAATCTCCCCTAACTCGGCATCTGGAAATCCGAAGTCAACGTCTGGTAAATGGTATCCTCCGTGCGAGCCAGGGCTAAGCAAAGCAAGTTCTTCCGCATGCGTTCCGTCAGAATGAAGGTGAGTAGTTAAAATTCCTTTTCCTTCTTCTTGAGTTGGTTGTAACAAGACAGCGCCTGCGCCATCACCAAAAAGAACAGCTACATTACGTCCTCGTGTTGTGAAATCCAAGCCCATTGAGTGCATTTCTGAGCCAACAACCAAGACGTTTTTATACATACCTGACTTGATAAATTGGTCGGCAACAGACAGACCATAAATAAAACCTGAACATTGGTTTCGTATATCTAGTGCTCCGATTTCAGTCTTCGTAATACCAAGTTCGCGTTGCAAAAGTACGCCACAACCAGGGAAGTAGTAGTCCGGACTGAGGGTAGCAAAAACGATGAAATCAATGTCTTCTGTTCTGATTCCAGCTCTTTCACAAGCAATTTTAGTTGCATGGGCAGCCATGGTAGTTGGCGTTTCTACTCCTTTTTTACCATACCGTCTTTCCTGGATACCCGAACGTTCCTGAATCCATTCGTCTGTTGTATCCATGAAACGCATCAAATCTTTGTTTGTAACGACTTGTTCTGGAACATAATAGCCAATTCCAGCCACTTTTGAATGTGTCATAGGGTTGTTATTTAGTTGGTTCTGTTGTTGTGATATATGAATGATAACAAATTGCTTGCAAAAGTACAAATTGTTCTTTAAAAAATAATAAATACAAAGTTACCTTAGCGGAATGGTGATGCCCTCCGCATTGATGAAATCTTTGGGTAAATTATCTTGTATTTCTTGTTGAAGGAGTGTGATAAATCGTTTTTTTACAAAGTCTCTGTGTGTTACGATACTCACTTTACGCACCGGCTGGGGAGCGGCAAATCGTTTAATATTTTCTTGTTGCGTTTCGGATAAAGTCCATGTTGCCAAAGCGGGAAGAATGGTAATTCCTAGATGTCTATCTGCCAAATGTCTGAGTGTTTCCAAACTGCCGGAGGTATATTCAATCGCGTTTTCTTGCGCACGTCTCAGCTCACAGAATTGGATGATTTGTGTTCTAAAGCAATGTCCTTCTTCGAGTAAAAGTAATTCGTTTGGGTCGATATCTTTGGCTAATAAATATTGTTTGTCGTATTTTTTTGGCGTATAAATGACAAATGGTTCGTTGTAAAGAGGAACTTCAAATAGACTTTGATATTGTTCTGGAAGGATCATGATACCTGCATCAAGCTCCCCTCTTTGCAGTTTTTCAATCATTGTACTCGTTACATACTCTGCTAGTTTTAATTTAATTGCTGGGTACTTTTTCTGAAAATTCATTAGAAAAAGAGGGAGAAGATAAGGTGCAATAGTAGGTAAAATGCCAATTTTTAATTCACCTTCCATTTCATTTTTTGTGCGGTCAACGATTTCTGAGAATCGTTCTACCTCGTTAAGGATAATTCTCGCCTGCGCAAGTAGTTTCTCTCCAACTTCAGTGGGAACTACGGGATGTCTACTTCGATCAAAAATTTTGAGCTGGTATGCTTCTTCCAGCTTTTGAATCATCATGCTGAGTGTTGGTTGGGTAACGTGACAAGCTTCAGCTGCTTTGGCGAAATGTCTGTACTTGTCTACTGCTAAAATGTACTCAAGCTGTTGAATGTTCATGATTACGCAAGAATTAACGGGGATAAAAGAAAAGATTTGTCTTGTATTTTTTCAACAAGACAAATCTATCACAATTAAGAGAATCTATAAATGGGTTAGCCAATATCAAGTAAAAAGAAACCTATTTTCTAGGTACTTTACAGTAAATTTTAGTGAGTTAGCGAAACAGACTGTAATGCAAGAACTGCTTGAAGTATACCATTGCTATCGAATCCACATTCAGCGTGGAGTTCTGCTTGTTCGCCATGTTCAACGTATCTGTCAGGAATACCAAGTCGTTTTACTTGTACAGAATAATTGTTATCTGCAAAGAACTCAAGTACAGCACTGCCCATTCCACCTTGTACACAACCGTCTTCAACTGTAATTACTTTCTTGAATTTCTTGCCTACTTCGTGTAAAAGTTGTTCATCTAGTGGTTTCACAAATCGTAAGTCATAGTGTGCAACAGAAATACCTTCTTTTTCTGCTTCTGTGATGACTTTTTGCACAAAATTACCAACATGACCAATGGTTAAAACAGCAATGTCTTCTCCATCTTGAATTAACCGTCCTTTACCAATTTCAATTTCTTGGAACGGTGTTCTCCAGTCAATCATCACTCCATTTCCACGCGGATAACGAATCGTAAAGGCTTGTTTTCCTGATTGAACCACCGGTAGCTGTGCTGTATAAAGTAAGTTTCTCAATTCTTGCTCGTTCATTGGTGCAGCAACAATCATATTCGGGATACAACGCATGTAAGCAATGTCATACGCACCATGATGCGTTGGACCGTCAGCACCTGCAAAGCCTGCTCTATCCAAGCAGAAAACGACAGGTAAATCTTGCATACATACGTCATGTATTACTTGATCGTAAGCCCTTTGCATAAACGTAGAATAAATATTGCAGTAAACGGCTAACTTTTGAGTTGCCATACCTGCCGAGAAAGTAACAGCGTGTTGTTCGGCAATACCTACATCAAAGGCACGCTCTGGCATAGCCTTCATGAGTATATTCATAGATGAACCCGATGGCATAGCTGGTGTAACTCCCACAACCGCGTCATTCAGTTCCGCCAATTCTACTAATGTGTGCCCGAATACATCTTGGTATTTGGGAGGAGTTGGTTTCGGATTTGGATTTTTCTTGATTTCACCCGTGACTTTATCAAAAAGCCCTGGTGAGTGCCAAGTTGTTTGGTCTTTTTCCGCTGGAGCATATCCTTTTCCTTTCTTTGTTAGGACGTGTAAAATTTTAGGACCAGGAATATCTTTTAGATCATCTAGTACTTGAACCAAGTGATTTACGTCGTGACCATCAATGGGACCAAAGTAGCGAAGATTGAGTGCTTCAAAGAAATTGCTTTGGCTTAGCAAGGCGCCTTTGAGGGCATTTTCTACTTTGGCAACTACTTCACGCGTACTTTTACCGAATGTGCTCATTTTCCCGAGTACATTCCAAATATCTTCTTTGACTTTGTTATATGTATGAGAAGTCGTAATGTCTGTCAAATATTCTTTCAAAGCACCTACATTAGGGTCAATAGACATGCAGTTGTCATTCAGAATAATGAGTAGGTTTGCGTCTTTGAGCGACCCTGCGTGGTTCATGCCTTCAAAGGCTAGGCCGGCAGTTAGGGCGCCATCACCGATGACAGCAATGTGTTGTCTCTGTTTTTTGTTCAAATGTTGAGATGCAACAGCCATGCCAAGGGCAGCAGAAATAGAAGTGGACGAATGACCTACGCCAAAGGAATCAAATGGGCTTTCCTTTCTTTTTGGAAATCCAGAAATACCCCCATAAACTCTGTTTGTATGGAATCGGTCGCGTCTTCCTGTTAATAACTTATGCCCGTATGCCTGGTGGCCTACATCCCAAATAAGCTGGTCGTCTGGTGTATTAAAAATATAGTGCAAAGCTACGGTAAGTTCTACCACCCCTAAACTTGATGCAAAATGCCCACCATGTATAGAAACAGTGTCAATAATGTACTGTCTCAGCTCATCACAGGCAATGGGTAATTGGTCAATTGATAGTTTTTTGAGGTCTTCAGGATAATGAATATCCTTCAAAAGGTCTCCGGGGGTTATCAGGTTTTGTGACATACGCGCTATTTTTTGTACTAATGTAAACTCATGATGCCTTAAAATGTTTGTGATGTATCAATTGTTTACATTGAGTGGGTAAATATGTTTAGTAAATGAAGTATTTATTTGGTACATGTTTGATTAGAAGGGTCATCACTCATCTTTTCGCTGACTTGCTAAGTAAAGCTTGTGTTTTTCATCTTTACTCAGACTTTCATAGCCAGACGTACTAATCTTGTCTAAGATAGCATCCACCTCTTCTTGGTCTGGGAAATGTTTTTTCTCTTCTTGAAATACGCCCATACGTTTGGAAACGATGGATTTGCTGTAAGACCGTCTCGGATCAACGGTGCTTTTTCTTTTGAAAGGGTTTCTTCTGAATAGACGTGAAAAGAAAGAAATAGGTGCTCCCAAATTAATTCCTTTACGTAGTAAACTAATGTAACCAAATCCGACCAATGCACCTCCTGCGTGAGAAAGCCCGCTGCTGAGGTCAAAAAAAGACAGAAAGAGTGCTGCAAAGGCTAGGTATTTGATTTTAACGGCAAACCGTTGAAAAAAGAAAAATTCATAGTTGGGAATCAAAGTAGCCCCCGCAAAAAGAAGTGCATAAATAGCTGCAGAAGAACCATGAAGTTGCGAATGAACATTTGAGAATGTGCTGTAAGAAAGAAGGTTGTAGATACATACATAAAATAGTCCACTAAGAACCCCACCTAACAAGAAAATATGTAACACTTTGGTTGCTCCTATGTACTCCTCTAATAAATTCCCGAACCAATACAAGGCTAGCATATTGAAGAGAATATGAAAAACCCCTAAGTGTGTAAATGTGTATGTAACCAGCGTCCATGGTTTCGTAATAAATTCAAAAATAGGAGCTGATAACTCTAAATTTGACAATGCAAAGGAAAGTAGGGGAAAAGGGTCATCTCCAAAACTGTTTATAACTCGGAAGAGGAATAAGATAGCAAAAATAGAAACATGTATGAAAATCAGTTGATTTACTACAAATTTTGAAGAAGAAAATAGGGTTCTAACTTTATCTAAGATGCTATTCATTGATTGTATTAGCAAAACATGAATGATAGAGGAATGAATTAAAAACGGCTGAAATCTCGGTTTTTAAAGCCAAAGAACTGCAAAAGAATGAATCCTGCAACCAAACCACCTACATGGGCAAAGTGAGCAACTCCAGATTGAACACCAGAGGAACCTAAGTATAACTCGTAAAGTCCGTAAAACGTTACAAAATATTTCGCTTTTATCGGAAAAGGGATAAATAGCAGAAAGAGCTCTACATTAGGAAACAGAACTCCATAGGCAATTAATAAGCCAAAAACAGCTCCCGAGGCACCAATCATCGGTGTACTTGCCATAGCCCAATAAGGATCTGAGTCAACACCTGAAGCCTGCATTTGGAACGAATTATAAACTGCATACAAAAGCGCAGCACCGACACCCGTTAATAAATAGTAATTTAGAAATTTCTTAGAACCCATGTAATACTCAATGTTGGTTCCGAAGATAAAGAGTGCAAACATATTACCGAATAAATGAGAAAATCCGCCATGAAAAAACATGTAGGTCAACGGTTGCCAAATCATAAAATTTGGGTTTAGCAACTCTTCGTTCCCAGGAAGTACAGGATTGAAAAAAGCAAAATATTGGATAATGAAGTCACGAGATAGAATTCCACCGAGGATAAATATCGAAATATTTAATATCAGTAATCGCTTTACGTTGAGTGATAAGTTATACATATTCTTCTAGTTCTTCTGATTTAAATTTTTTGTAATTATTGATGAATCAATTGATGTAATTGGTTCGGTTCGATGACTTTCATCGTCGCTTCTCCATCAGGAGTATAGCTCGGTACAGGGGTATCAAACAGCTGATGAATAAGTAGATTGATTTCAATGGGCGTCAGTATCCCTATGTACTTATGAGATGAACGTTTTGCAAATGAACGCGCCGCATTTTCATTTTTATCTAGTCTTAACTCAGTTTCATTTTCACGAAACTGTTGAACAAGACCCGTAAATATTTCGACTTCATTTTCCTCTTTTACTTCCGGAGGCACCCCTGTAAGCTTAATTGTATGCGTGCCAAATTCTTCAAAATCAAACCCAATAGCATGCAGGACATCTTTATTAGTTTCTACAAAAAGTGCATCCGATGGTGAAAGTTCAATGATTTTAGGAAATAAAAGTTGCTGAGAAAACCCCTGTTGGGACTTCAATCCTGCATAGTATTTCTCATACAAAATTCGCTCGTAAGCAGCCCTTTGGTCTATCAAGAGTAATCCACTTTTTACCTTTACCGCGATATATTTGTGATTAATTTGAAGTGCTTGAATGTTCTCCAAATCGGATAATAAAGAAGAATCATCAGGCAACTGGTTTGCTTTACTACCTAATGTCATTGGTTGATTATCACTCGAAGGTTTTTCCGTGGGAATCCCTTCATAGAGTTGTTGCCAATTGGCAGAACTTTGGAAAGATGGAGCGGAGGAACGAGAAGGGAAATGCAACGAATGTCCACCTGCTCCTTCAAATTGTTCTAATATTCGTTTGTTATTTTCTGGATCATTTGATTCAAAACTACTCTGATTTGTCAGGTTTCCAAAATTAATATCTGATTCAAAATCAAGGGATGGGGTAATGTTGTATACCCCGACTGCTTGTCTTACAGCAGATCGAATAATAGCATAAATGGCCTTTTCATCATCGAATTTTACTTCTGTTTTCGTCGGATGAATATTTATATCGATGTGTGAGGGGTCAATTTCAATGAATAGAACATAAAAAGGAGAGGAACCCTCAGGGATAGTTGCTTCATAAGCACTGACGACTGCATGATGTAGGTATCCATGTTTGATGAAGCGGTTATTGACAAAAAAGTATTGTTCTCCACGTGTCTTTTTGGCGGCCTCTGGTTTTCCTACATATCCACGTACAGTCACAAAGGGAGTCTCTTCTTCACACTTGGCTAACTGCTCTCTGTAATTCTTGCCAAAAATATCTACAATACGTTTACTCAGTTTACCAGCGGGTAATGCGTAAATCTCGTGGTCATTGTGATACAAAGAAAATCCAACGTTTGGGTGTGCCAAAACAACTCTATGAAATTCATCAATGATGTGTTTCATCTCGACTGAATTAGACTTTAGAAAGTTTCGACGTGCCGGTACATTGAAAAATAAATTCTTTACGGAAATACTTGTGCCTGTGGGTGTAGCAATAGGTTCTTGACCCTTAAAATCAGAACCCTCTACACGTATCCAAGTTCCTACTTCGTCGATAGCTCTTGCTGTTTTCAATTCTACTTGTGCGACTGCGGCAATAGAGGCAAGAGCTTCTCCACGAAATCCCATGGTTCGTATCGCAAATAAATCTTCCGATTTGCTAATTTTAGAAGTAGCATGGCGCTCAAAGCTCATCCGAGCATCAGAAGGGGACATACCTAAGCCATCATCTATCACTTGGATGAGTGTTCTTCCTGAGTCTCTTACAATGAGTTGTATTGACCTTGCATCTGCGTCAATGGAGTTTTCGAGTAGTTCTTTTACCACCGAGGCCGGCCGTTGCACAACTTCTCCTGCCGCAATTTGGTTAGCGATGGAGTCGGAAAGTAAATGAATAATATCTTGCATGTGTGCGTTTATTGTGGGATTCAATTCATTGTCGCCCAAATGATTGGCTTCTGTGAAACGAAATTTCGCGTTGAATTGCGTCCTATAACCATAAGGAAAGCCCTAAATTTACGAAAATCTAAGGATAATGATAGTATGATTTTTGAATTTAAGCAATAATCCAACCCAAAGATTTGGATAGAATACAAATTAAATGACTCCTGCCTCCTCCATCAGCTTCGCTATTCGATTACTTGGAGCAAAATAGATATCTACCGTTTTTTTATCTTCATCCTCCGGATCCATCCAATGCCAATCTTCAACAATCCCTTGTAATAAGTCCAACATCGTGAAAATTCGTTCTTTGTTTCTTTCCTTTATAAGCCACTCTTCTGTGTCTGTAATGTGCAAAATGAGATGGCTATCTTCTATCCATGAAAGGTCTGAAAGTAAATCGTCAAGCTCTTCCACCTTGAAACCAAAATCATCTGGATATTCCAAAGCTTGTGCAAGTGCGCCATAAAATTCTTTTAAAGTATGAGATTTACTGCCAGAAATAGAGATAATGGCAGCAGTAGAAGAGCTAGGAACTCCAATTTGAAATATTGACATATCTTTAAGGATAGAAAATTTGAAAAATATTTATGTACCATGTCTGAAACTACATACCTATGAGGTAGTAATGTGTAGCTTTGCAAGGGTAATACAAATATACGAGAGAGTGAAGAGAAGAGAACGACTAGTTTCTGGATAATTATAAAAGTGAAACATCTCATAGTAACTTTGATAGAAATGACCGTACTCATTCGAGATCATTTTGATTTTTACAATGGATATAAATGAAATACACGAATAAAATGAGCGAACAAGAAATACGTGAAAAGTTAATCACATTGACTGACAATGTATGGTTTCCAAGTGAGAGTGACGAACCTTTTGAAATAGATGTAAAAGGGGGCATTATTGGTGCTGAAATGGAAAAATTGGAATGTATCTCACCCGGTTTTACCCAAGGTCGTTTACTTGATTGGTTGCTCTTTTGGCAACCCTTGATTACCCCAGCGGATTGGCATGGAACAGATGAGGAGGCAACGCGTCTGAAATTTTGCGAAATTAAAAGGTTCTTTGAAGAAAATACAGTTGATTTTTTCGTTGCAAAAACGGAAAAAATAGAGGTGAACGTCTGGATTATTGGTACATTACCGAATGATAGGACTATTATACTGAGAACACTTTCTATTGAGTCCTAATTCTACAGCAAATATACCATGATTAATAAAAGAAAAAATTGGAGAGGACAAGCTAGCTGGTTTGTGTTATTTGCCCTCATTACACTAGTTGGATGTGAGAAAAATACAGTGCCCACTTACGGTACAAATTACCGAGTATTTGCAAATCCAACGCAGGCGTCAAAAAGTGCGACAGACAATTATCTTATCGAAAAAAAACAATTTAATCTTTCCTACAACGCAAATCGATTGACTGCCAATTGGGTAAGTTGGACAATAGATAGGACAGATTTGGGTAGTTCAGAAAGACAGAATGATTTTCGCCCAGATACTTCGCTTCCAGTAGGTTGGTACCAAGTAAAGACAAGTGATTATACAAATTCAGGATTTGATAGAGGACATTTGTGTCCGTCTGCAGATAGAACGGCAACAGAAGAAGATAATTCCGCCACATTCTTGATGACGAATATTGTTCCTCAAGCACCGCGACTAAACCGTTTTGTTTGGGCTAATTTAGAAGAATATTGCCGTGCGTTAGTCCGAGCGGGGTATTTTGTCAATGTGTTAGCTGGAGTTTATGGAAAAGGAGGTGCGGGGAGTTTGGGAGATAAAGAAACATTGCCGGTAGGCGTCGTCATTCCTGAACGCATGTATAAATTGGTAGTAGCTGTGCCGTTGGGTAGCCAATGGGTATCTCCAGAGGCAATTCATTTTGTTGCCGATTTTCCGAACGAGGAATCGGCCGTACAGCGAAAAGATTGGACACGTTATTTGACGTCACTTGCCGAGTTAGAAACAAGAGTAGGTAAATCCATTTATACAGGATTACCCCAAGAGTTTATATCGCGATGGCATGGTGATTGGTGGAATTCGGGGAGTACAACGGTGACTGTTTCTACTAAATGTTCGAATTATAACGGGCAACCTTTGTATATAGGTTTAAAAGGAGATTGTTTTTATATCGAGGGCAATGGGCAAAAAAAGCAAGTAGATAAAGAACTCTGTGATTGTCTTTGAGAAAAATAGCGGTTTGATAATCAGGAGAATAGATAAAAAAAGAGGTAGTTTTAAAATTATAAATGAGGGGGTTGTTTTTTCGGAGATTACTCAGTAACTTTGCAGCCCCAAAGGATGAGCTTTTTGCCGCCCGTGCATAAAAGAGAAAAAGAAAAGGTTTGTGTAAATCCGTAATTCCGTGCGGGTTTTTGTGTTTTTTGAACATCACGAACTTGTAATCAAGCTGTTCTAATTTTATTGTCTAGTTGGGAAGAGAATAGGAGAGAGGCAGGGTAATAAATGTTTAACAAACGTTATTAAATTTAATAATTGTGGATCAATTAAGTTATAGAACTATTTCTGCTAACAAAGCAACAGTTCAGAAAGAATGGGTAGTTATTGACGCTACAGACAAGGTATTAGGTCGTTTGTCTAGCCAGATCGTAAACATTTTACGTGGTAAGCACAAACCTAGTTTTACCCCAAACGTAGATTGTGGAGATAACGTAATCATCATCAATGCGGAGAAAATCCGTTTGACAGGAAAGAAAATGACAGACAAACAATATGTACGTCATACGGGCTATCCTGGTGGTCAGCGTTTTGCAACACCTAGAATTTTGATGGCAAAAGACCCTCGTAAGGTTTTAGAAATTGCAATCAAAGGTATGCTTCCAAAAAGCAGACTAGGAAGTCGCCAATTCACGAACTTGTATGTATATGCGGGTTCAGAGCATCCACATGAGGCGCAGCAACCAAAGACAATTGAATTGTCTTAATCTCATTTAATTATTACATTCGCTAATTCTTTAAAAAAATATCATGCAAGTTATCAACGCATTAGGTAGAAGAAAAACTGCCGTAGCAAGAATCTACATGAAGCCAGGTAATGGAGGAGTGTCAGTAAATGGTCGCGATTTGAAAGACTATTTTCCAACAGAGGTTCTTCAAATTATCTTGAATCAACCGTTCACTATTTCTGAAAATGCAGGAAAGTACGACGTGAAAGTAAATGTACGTGGTGGTGGTATTGCTGGTCAAGCAGAAGCTATCCGTATGGCTATTTCTCGTGCGCTTGTAGAAGTAGATGCTGAGAATCGTCCAGTATTGAAGAAAGAAGGATTCTTAACTCGTGACTCTCGTATGGTAGAGCGTAAGAAATACGGTCGTGCTAAAGCACGTAAGAGATTCCAGTTCTCGAAACGTTAATATTTTGTATCAGCATCCAGCTATTTGTGTTTTCAATGCAAAAAGTCTGGGTGCTTTTATATTTTAAGTCCAGACAACACTTGCATCGTTGCCGATGTGTTGTGCTGCTCATTTTTATTCATCATTAATTCAATTTTTAATGGCACAAATTCAGTACAAAGATTTATTAGACGCGGGTGTACACTTTGGTCACTTGACTCGTAAGTGGGATCCACGCATGGCTCCGTATATCTTCATGGAGAAAAACGGAATCCACATTATTGACCTCAACAAAACGTTGGTTAGCTTGGAACAAGCACAAAACTATGTAAGAGGTATCGCTCGTTCTGGACGTAAAATTATGTTTGTTGCTACGAAGAAACAAGCACAAGAAATCGTTTCTGAAGAAGCAGCAAGATTGAAAATGCCTTTCGTAACAGAGCGTTGGTTGGGTGGTATGTTGACAAACTTCGCGACTATCAAGAAGTCTTTGAAGAAGTTGAACAACATCGAGCGTATGTTGAAAGATGAAAATACAGCAGGTAACATGGCTAAGCGTGAGCTACTTACGCTTGAGCGTGACCGTATCAAATTAGAGCGCCTATTGGGTGGTATTACCGACCTTGGTAAATTACCAGCAGCTCTATTCGTAGTAGATATCAAAAGAGAACACTTGGCGATTGCAGAAGCAAAAAGATTGGGTATTCCAGTCATTGCTATGTGTGATACCAACTCTAACCCTGAATCTGTTGAGATTGCTATTCCAGCAAACGACGATGCGTACAAATCAGTAGCTTTGGTAACACTTGCTATTGGTAAGGCAATCGAGGAAGGAATGATGGAAAGAAAGACAGACAAAGAGTCTGAAGAAATGCAAAAAGCAGAAGAAGCAAAACGCGCGGTAGATAAAGCAACTGCAGCGGCTCAACCTGCGGCAGCAGCAGTTGAAGAAGCTCCTGAGGCTCCCGCTTCTGAAGAGAACTAATATTTGGGCTTCGCAGCCAACCTCGTTTGCAGCCCGAAGCATTGCTTTGGGCTGTTTACTTTACAGATTTTATCCTTAAATTTCTAAATACACAAAAATGACTATTACAGCTGCAGACGTAAACAAATTACGTCAATTGACAGGTGCCGGTATGATGGATTGTAAAAAAGCACTTACCGAAGCAGAAGGCGATTTCGAAAAGGCAGTAGAAATCCTCCGTAAAGCAGGCCAAAAAGTGGCAGCAAAACGGGCTGATAATGAAACTTCAGAAGGAATTGTTTTAGTGAATGTAAGTGAAGATGGCTCTTCAGCAAAAGTACTTTCTTTGGCTTGTGAAACAGAACCTGTTTCTAAAGTAGAAAGCTTCCGTACATTAGCAAATGATATTATGGCTGCTGCTATTGCTGCTGATGCGCAAGATGCTGCAACTGTAGGTGAATTGACTTTGGCCGATGGTTTGACAATCAACCAATCAATTACGGAGTTGATCGGTAAAATTGGTGAGAAAATCGTTATCAATGCATTTTACAGCGTTACTGGCGAGAAAGTCGTTGGATATGTACACTCAAATGCGAAAGCAGCTGCAGTCGTTGCATTTGAAAACGTTCAAGGTGCTGATGTTGCTGAAGTAGGTAAAGATATCGCTATGCAAGTAGTAGCGATGAAACCAGTAGGTTTAGATAAAGAAGATGTAGATCCTGCGGTTGTACAAAAAGAAATCGAAATCGGTATGGATCAAGCAAGACAAGAAGGAAAACCTGAAGCCATGCTTGAGAAAATTGCAATGGGTAAATTAGGTAAATTCTACAAAGAGTCTACTTTATTAAACCAAGAGTTCGTGAAAGATAACTCATTGACTATCGCGCAATTAGTAGAAAAAACACAAAAAGGAATGAAGCTTGTTTCTTTCAAGCGTGTAGCTATCTAATTGATTATCAGTCTGATATTGTTATAAAAAAGGACTATTAGTATGCTAATAGTCCTTTTCGTTTTTATTAGGTAAACTAAAAATTCCTTTGGGGTCATCTGCGTGGTGCAGCAATTTGTCAACTAAGTCAAAATCGACTTCTGAGGGAGACAGTGCATAGCCTTTATGAAATGCCTCCCAAGCTAATACGGATTCACCTAGATGTAGATATGTAGAAGCTAGTTGCACGTGTGCAGTTGCCCAATGCGGAAACTGTTCGATTACTTTCAGAAGTGTATCGCGGGCTTGAAATAAAAATTGGACGTTCTCTTCAGCAAGAAAACGTTCCAGGAGTAAAGTGGCCAAATCCGTATGAATAGCAGGGTGCTGTGGAGCAAGTTCTGCCGCTTTTAAGATAGATGCGTTGGCACTTTGGAGTTCATTATTTTGAAAAAGAATTACACCCAAGCCCCAGTGCGCCTCTGGGTTATGTCTGTTTAAAAGCCAAGCAAGATTAAAACGTTGCGTAGCAAGTTCTTTAGATCCCTCAGATAAATATTGCCAACCCATTTGACAAAAAAAGGCACTCGCATTAACTCTACTACCGAAGTTATTTTCGCAAGATGAAATAAATGCTAAATCTTCTAATTGCTGTTCAACTGATTTTGGTTGGTGGGCAAAAAAAGGAATCATAGAAATGTCCTTTTGTATACTTTTAGGTATAGAAGAAGCTTCTGCCTGAAACTTCATCGTTAAGGTAGTCTGACTGGAGCTTAAAAGATAATCTCCTTGTGCCCAAACGAATGCAGGCATTTGTAAAAGTATGAAAAAGGAAAGGGGAGATTTGAGCATAATTCGTTGGAGCATACAAACACGAAAGCAAGAAAAGAGAAATCGTCTATTAAAACGAACTCCAAATTACAAAAAGTATGCTATTCAAGGAAATTGCATCAAAAAAATATATTTATTTTACAGCTTACGCCAAAAAGAAAGTATGGAAAAGTATCCACGTTATTCGCATGCCTATTTTATGCAGAAGGCAATTCAATTAGCTCAGCAAGCAGCGGAGGAAGGCGAAGTCCCGATTGGCGCTGTTGTTGTGGCAGAAGGAAAAAAAATTATAGGAAAAGGGTATAATCAAACAGAAAAATTGCAAGATGTAACCGCACATGCTGAAATCATTGCTTTGAGTGCCGCTTCACAATATTTGGGAGGAAAATATCTCCAAAATTGTACTATGTATATAACCTTAGAACCATGTACGATGTGTGCTGGCGCATTAGGTTGGAGTCAAATAAGTCGAATCGTTTATGGTGCCGCAGAGTTAAAAAAAGGTTTTTCTCAGTTTAAACCAAGAATTCTTCATCCAAAAACAGAGATTATAACTGGTATTTTGGCAGAGGAGTGCCAGCAAATTTTAAGGGCTTTCTTTCAGGATAAAAGAAAATAAATAGGTCGCATTCCTACAAATGAATGAATTATTTATGAAGGAAATAAGGCTTACATGGGGAGGATTCACAGTTTGTGAACTTGTTTCGACAAAGAAAAGAAAAGAATGGTTATGAAAAGAGGTAAAAAAATAAGTCAATTACGAACAGAATTTCTAAAACAGTTGTTAGCTAGAAGATGATTATTCGAAAACATATTTCAAAAATATCTTAATATTATGGCTTTTACACTTGCACCTCTACCTTATGCAAACGATGCATTAGAACCACATTTTGATGCGTTAACGATGGAAATTCATCATGACCGTCACCACAATGCGTATGTTACAAACCTGAATAACGCTATTGCAGGTACAGAACTAGAAGGAATGGAATTGACAGCCATCATGGCAAATATAAGTAAATATTCTGCAGCTGTTCGTAATAATGGAGGTGGTCACTTCAACCATGATTTGTTTTGGAGTATTTTATCACCAAATGGCGGTGGTACGCCAACTGGTGAATTGGCGGAGGCAATTAATTCCGCTTTTGGTTCTTTCGAAGACTTCAAAACAACATTCAAGAACGCCGCAGCAACGCGTTTCGGTTCAGGTTGGGCTTGGTTATGCTTGAAAGCAGACGGTACGTTGTGCGTATGTTCTACGCCAAACCAAGATAATCCATTGATGGATGTCGCAGAATGTCCAGGTACTCCATTACTAGGTTTGGATGTTTGGGAACATGCCTATTACTTGAAATTCCAAAATAAACGCCCAGATTACGTAGATACATTCTGGAATGTTGTGAATTGGGATGCGGTAGCTGAAAGATTTGCAGCTGCAAAAAAATAAGTATAGAGAATAGAAACTGAAAAATCCGATTTACTAAGAAATATTTAGTAAATCGGATTTTTTAGTTTATTTATAATCAATGGTTTATGAATCTATATTCCTTTTTATTTAGGATCTTTTGTTTCATTAATTAAAAAAGGTGTCTTTCCATCTGTGATAATTACCTTACTATTTGGGGATTTTGAAAGCTCTTGAAAAGCTTCTATACTTCGAATTTTGATGATTTCTGGGGTGAGTCCTTCAGCTAAAATTTTCTGAGAGTCTCTAATACCTTTTGCCTCAATAATGCGTCTATCTGCTTCGAGAGCCGCTTGTTTTAAGACAAATTCCATACGCATTGCATCTTGTTCTGCCTGAAGTTTTTGCTCGATAGAACTAGCTAGACCTGCTGGAAGTTGAATACTTTTCATCAATACGCTTTCAATCAAAATGCCTTGGGATGTGAGTGATTCCGTCATTTTCATTTGTATTGATTTCTCAATTTCGGCGCGCATGCCAGAGTGCATGTCTTTTGCATAAAATTTGGCACATACATCTGAAGCTGCAGAACGAAAAATATTAGCAATCAACGGTTCATAATTGAGTCCAAGTTGCTGAATAACATTAGGAACTTTCTCAGCATCTAACTTATAAAGAATTGAAATCTGTGAAGTAATACTAAGACCTTCTTTGCTTGGTAAAGACATAGAAAGCTCCATATTGTTCGTGCGAACAGATGCAATAATTACTCTTCCTATTAAAGGATTAAAGCCGACAACCCCAGGTGTATAAATGGTATTGGATAATTTTCCAAGCTTTTGTTTTACGCCTACTTCTCCTGGGCGAACGATGGCGCAGCTACTGAACAGTAGCGTAGAAATGCAATATAGGGCTATTCTTTTCATTGTTTTTTCTTTTATTAACGAGAGACATATTCTATAATATACAGTTTTTTTATTGATTGTATCTATCTATATGCTGGATTTTTTTTGGTAAATATTTAAGTATGTATTGTTTTGAATATCAGGTAATTATATTCAATGTATTTTTTTTAAATGTCAATATTGGAATAATATTAGAAAGGTATATTTTAGAATACGAATGTGTAAATTCTATACTTCTTGTATATTTGTGGTTCTTCAGTGAAAAAAACAGAAAGTATGGGAAGGTTTAGTATATATTGTATATGCTTTCTATTGGGTAGTCTATTTGCGTATGGGCAAAATACGGAAGATGGAGTGGAGAGGAAAGAAATAACAGCTACTTCCTTTTTGTATGATGGGGTAGCTAGAAAGGTAGAATGGCAGAAAGTATTTTTAGTAGATTCAAAAGTTCAGGTAGGTACAATTCGTGATTATTTTATAAAAAATAAAATAATCATACCTGAAATAGTAGAAGAAAAAGAAGTTTACGGAGTAATTCCACTCCAAAAGGTTGACGTAGTAAAGTTTGGATATACTGTTTGGGAAGCACCTATTGCTTTCCGAAGTGTTTTTGGCGCGGATGTTAAAATTGAGATAAAGAAGGATAGGTATCGAGTTACTGTTACGAATATCTATTATATAGATAATGGAGATACGGATTTGATTATTAGATCCTTATTTATGATGGCTCCAACGAGTAAAGGGAATAAAAATACGTTGAATGGGGCATACACATTTAAAGAAGATGGAGAGGTACGAACAAGAACGAAGAATATTTATTCTATCTTGGATAGATATTATACAGATTTGTTCACTATGAGTAAGCAAGAGAAAAAAAGTGATTTTTAGGAGGGTAGGGTAACTCATGTAAGGGACATTTTTGCTAATTAATCAGTATTTCTTGGTAATCGAACTACATTGCTCAATATGATAACCTAACTCAAAATGATAAAAATGAGTTTTGATAATTTTAATAAAAATACAATCATAAAAGAGTGGGAACTAAAAAATAGACACAAAAGAATTTAGGAGTGTCTGTAAAACTCATTATTATGTTAAAGAAATGATTTATTCGTTTAAAGACCCACGCGTTAAAGAATTAGAGAAAGGAGAATTTGCACTACCTAACTTAGATTGGGCGAATGCTTCTCGTCCAATACCACATACAAGTGTCACATCGTTTCAATCGATTGCTTTTTTAATGAGCAAACATGGATATGAGAAGATGATCGATACATTTGTCTCTCAAATGGGAGGTGTATTTACGCCAGAAAGTACCTATGCGTATATTGAAAGACGTATTCGAGCTTACCATGTTAGTCCCCAAAAAGAGGATTTAGAAGAAATTTTCCATCTCATACAACTCTGGGGAGGAAACGGCAGTAAAACATTTTATACGCAAAAAAGAAAGTTAAAAATAGAGGGATATGAAGAGTTTGTGCAGTCTATTGTTTCTTGCAAAAGTGTTTTTGCTGTATGTATCTCTGTGGATAAATTAGTGAATCAAATACCTAACTTTAATATCACATTTGCGGTGAAGCATGTAAGTATTTGGCTGCGATTTAGTCCAAATTCTATATTGAAATTACCTTTTTATGATCATCATATCGCTATGAACATTATGGGAAGATACACAACAAATCAGGCAGGAAAACGAATTGGTGTAACGAATAATCATTACCGTGATTTGATGAACTATTGGGTCAAAATGCTAGAGGCTGCTGATTTTTTGGAGATGGACGTACTAGACATAGAAAGGCATATTTATCATTTTTTTAAAGACGGAGAGCACCCAAGTTGGGATAGATTTGGAAGAAATGAAAAGCTATAAATTTCTCCTAGACCAAGTTTTTAGTATACTTTTTTCAGACATTCTAAATTTATATTTTTTTACAGAACTGTAATCAGATTCTATGGTAAAATAGATTATGAAATTGTTCAATAAAAGGAATAAAATGTCCTTATTGTCATTAAAAGGTGTTCAGGTAAATTCCCTAATTGTTTCCCGTTTAAACTCCTAAGAAGCAGATTCATTCATATCGCCCAACAGAAAAGCATTTAAGGAAAACGTCTATTAAATTCTAATTTCACGGATATGGTTTAATTTGTAACTTCCTTGCGTTAGCTATATACAGGAGATAGGTAGAAAAGAGATTTATTTGCTAGATTTCAAAATCATTGTTTTGAAAGATTGTTTCATAGAGACTTATGAAAATAAGACCTAGAATAAGGGAGATTGATTGCTTTGTTTCTATTGATTCTTGTTATGTTTTTTGGGTAAACAAAAGTCTATATTTGTTCAAAGAATTGGAATACGCTAAATTGTAACTTAAGTTATAAAATATCTAAATCATGAAAAAAGGGCATACCATTGAATAAGTATGCCCTTTTGACAAAATGATATAACTTTAGTTTTTAAAGAATCGCGGAACCTGAATTGCATCTAGGTATTTGTTCAATTCCTTTTTCACTGTTGGAAATAAGAAAAGGAGGCCAACCATATTTGGAAAAACAAGTGCGAGAATCATAGCATCTGAAAAACGAATGACGGAATCTAGTTTTGCGGCTGCACCAATGACGATGAATAATAAGAAAATGAATTTGTAGGTAAGGTCAGCGGCTTTTCCTTTTCCGAACAAGAATTTCCATGCTTGAAGACCATAGTAAGACCAAGAAATCATGGTAGAGAAAGCAAAAAGAATAATGGCAACCGTAAGAACATACGAGAAATGAGGAATAACGGAATCAAAGGCCATAGCAGTTAAATCAACACCACCAACTTGCTGTCCATTAGTAAGAACTACTTGTCCACCGACACCTCCATACGTAAACATATTGTCAGAATTAAACATGATGATAACAAGGGCGGTCATTGTACAAATGACGACCGTGTCTATGAATGGCTCAAGTAAGGCAACGATTCCTTCAGATGCGGGATATTGTGTTTTTACAGCAGAGTGGGCAATGGCAGCAGAACCCGCACCCGCTTCATTTGAGAAGGCAGCACGTTGAAAACCAACAATAAGTACGCCTATCATTCCACCCATTCCAGCTTGTGGTGTAAAGGCTTGTGTAAAAATCATTCCAAAAGCATCGTCGATAAAATCATAGTGGAAACCGATGATAATCAAGGAAGCACCAATGTAAAGAATAGCCATAAATGGAACGATTTTCTCTGTAATTTGTGCAATACGTTTGATTCCTCCAATGATAACAATAGCGACAATTCCAGCAAGAACAAGCCCAATAACCGTTTTGACTCCACCACCCTCGAGTTGGAACATACTGATTATTTGCTGGGTTGCTTGGTTGGCTTGAAAAGCATTTCCACCCCCGAACGATGCGCCGACACACAGAACAGCGAAGAGAATACCAAGTATTTTACCGAATGTCACGTAGCCCATTTCGCCCAAACCCTTTTTTAAATAATACATAGGGCCACCGTAAACAACACCTTGCGCGTCAATGTCTCTGTACTTGACACCAAGTGTACATTCAACAAATTTGGAACTCATACCAATAAGTCCACAAACAATCATCCAAAAGGTTGCACCAGGTCCACCAAGACCTACAGCTACGGCAACCCCCGCGATATTTCCTAAACCGACGGTACCTGATACTGCGGTTGCCAATGCTTGAAAATGGCTTACCTCACCCTCTTCATGTTGCATATCTTCCGGCTTTGTATCTGCGGGTAATCCTTTTTCAACATGGTCATATTTACCACTGACAACTTGAATGGCAAGTGGAAAGCGGCGTATGTTGATGAATGCAAAATAAATTGTAAAAAAGGCGGCTCCTGATACAAGTAAAAGAACAACAAAAGGAAGATATTTGCCATTTCCTAGAGGAATACCGGCTAAAATAAATGATTCCCATGCTGTAGCAATAGGAGAAAAAGCGGCGTCTATTCGTTCATCTATCCCCATTGGAGTAGTGTTTATTTGAACTTGTAATAAATTGCCAACAAGGGAATGTAGAATAGATTGATTCATAGTTTAGGATTACTGGTTGATAAAAATGACATAAACGTTAAAATATAAAAGGGTCTCTAAAAAGTATAGTTAGGATATGTTGAAAAGAGGTATGTTAAGTAGCCAAAGTTGACAAACTTATAGGTAAAGTAGTATTTCTTTGAAAGAAGGGGTTAAAATTTAGGGCAAGACAGTTCTTCTCTGCGACGTTGTTTATAAAAAGGTATATTTTTTTGAATTTTATCTAATTGATAGGAAATAGAAATTTCGTGTGAACCACCGGTAGTCCCGCGAAGTGGGGAAATTGTTAAATCATAGCTATATCCAATGGAAAAATTATCCATTCTGTAACCAATGAGCCCAATGAATGCGTCATTATTTAAAAAACTACCTCCTTCACGGCGAACAGGAAGTCCTCTATACCAAAGCCCAATCGTAAGTGGAGAGTATGTCAAGTAACTACCAAGGCTAAAAAGTGTGCTAGATGCTTGTTTTTGTAGGATGAAGGCAGCTGTTGCCATAAATTCCTTGGATGCGAGTCCTGCAGAAGAATAAGGATTTGTTAGAGGAATATTTACGCCGCCTGTAAGTGTATATTTGATAGGTAAATTGGAAACATCTGAGCGATTGATAGCCACATTAGGTCTTGTCAGGTGGTTGGCTGTTAGTCCGATCCAAAGATCTTTGTTGTATAAAAGCAATCCAGAAGAGAAGTCTGCATAACTGAATTGATTTCCTGTGGAACTCTTCAAGGGATCTGCAGTAGGATTTCCTGTGAGTCCGTTTGCATTCAACTGATCCCCAAAGATAAGATTAGCTGTACTTGTCGTTTGATTGATGGCATACGCGCCCTGCAGACCAAAACGGATAAAGAAATCATCCGTTGCTTTTATCATATAGGAATATTGGAGAGCTACCTGCGAGTTTCGAAGTCGATTAATTCCTTGTTGGTCATCTAAAAAACTGATACCAATACCGCTGTTGAGTGATTCTAGGTGATGATCAACAGAAAAGGAAGTCGTCTGAAAGTTAGCATCCAGGGAAGGCCACTGGTTGCGGTAATTCATGACAAGTCTTGGTGCAAAAGCACCGCCCGCAAAGGCAGGATTATGATATACTGGAGCTGCAAAAAACTGAGAGAACTGAGCATCTTGCGCGTTCGTTTTGTGGAAAGTGCCGCATATCAGGAAAGCAAGTACTACAAAGAGTGGACGATTTCCCATGGTTTTAGTTTATATATGAATTTCGAAATTACTGTAAATATGCAAATAAATCAACTTTGGCGAGAAGTGCCATCAAAACTATTTTCGTATCTTGTACTATGCTTTTAAATTGAGTCGTTGTTAGTAGAAGCAATTTGTCTCAAAATACCCTACAAACAACGAATAGAAAACAAAGATATGTCTAGCATCGTAAGAAATATTCACACATTTGTAGTTGTTCTGCTTGTATGCTGTCTTTCCGGTTATTCGTCTTTTGCTCAACTCTATACCGGGTCAAAACATTGCGTACAAGCAAATCCGTCTTCTGTGCCTTCTACTCCTCCCACTGGAACGGGTACGGGAGGTACGCCGTCTGCCGCTTGTCCGACTCCCTCTTATTTCTTTGACCAAGATACACGCAGCGTTTCACGTCGATGGGATTTTGCAGGTTCAGGTATATTTACACCTGGAGAAAGAGGAGCCTATTTTTCATATGCTACTCCAGGTACATATACCATACAGGTCGAAAAAACATACGCAGATGGGACAACTAAATTAGAAAGCAAGGAGATTACCGTCGGTTCACCGCCAGCTGAGCCGCTTTTCAATCGAAAAAGAGATTCAGATACGACGGTTTGCAAAGGAAGTTCCCTAAAATTAGACCCGTATATCCACCGATTGAGCATTCCACCTACAAATGTTCGTTATAAATGGTATCCGAATGGAGAAACAACGCCTACGCTTGAGGTCGAAGAACCGGGTTGTTATTCAGTAGAAGTCATTGATATTACTTCTGGATGCTCGCAAACTGCTCGTATTAATGTAAAGTTTTGTCTTCAACCACCGCCAACAGCTGGAGGGTCAGAACGATGGTATTTTGGACAGGGTGCAACGCTCGAATTTTCTTCTTCCTTTAATGGAACAACTCCAGAAAGAGATTCCTTAGCCGCCGATGGTTCACTGTTTGCCGAACCTGAAAATACAGGTACAAATTCTTTCTCTCCCAATAATACAGCTTCCACGATTCCGAATAAAATAAGAACAAATTGGGCTTCCGCCATGGTATTTGATGCACAAGGGGAACTCGCTTTTTATACAGACGGACGAGCGCTTTTCGATTTGAATGATTCTACTCTAACTTCCTCTACGCCAGGCGATTCTCTGCTGGGTACTGCTCTGCCAACGAAACAAGGCGTCGCAATTATGCCTAAATTTGGTTGCTATGCATGTAACTTTCATGAATATTATGCCTTCTATGTAGATAAAACGACCGGTTTTCTGTCGTATAGTATCATTGATACGCGCGTACAACAAGTGGCTGGAAAAATAACTGAAAAAGGGATTCCCCTCGTTTATCCAGCCAATGAGTCGCTTCGCGTGATTCCCAAACCTGATGATACCGGCTATTTATTGGTTGCGCAAGAATTAAATTCAAGTAAATTTTATACTTTTCAAATAGATTCTTCCGGAGTTCAGCAAGTAGTCTCTACCATTCCACCAGACACCACTGCACCAATTCGTTACTTGCCTTTATTGGCTAGTAATCAAGAGGGTGATGTTTTAGTTACCGTCAAAGAAGCGGGTGCAGATACGTTTTTAGAAATCATGGAATTGGATGTGACGACGGGACAAATAAGCCGAACACGAAAAGTTAAGTTAACCATTCCGGCAGGTAGCCAATTGAATGGATTGTCTCTCTCTCCGAACGGGGAACGTATTTATTTTACGGTTTATAACCCAACGGCCTCTCCTTTTTTATCGGCACTTTATCAAGTGAGTACAATGGATGATGGAAATCCCGTCCGAGAAATTACGACAAGTATGACACAAAAATTTGGAGCTTTGCAAACGGGACCAGTAAGTGGGGATGGTGCAAAATATCTCTACTTAGCTGTGGATGGATCATTGAGTTTGCCGTATATTCAAGCGCCTAATGATTATGGAATGAATGCTGCAGATGTTGGTTTCGTTGCTTCTACAGATGCAAATGCAGCGCCACTTGCACGTCCTTCTGGTATCGGTTTTCCACAAGTGGTACATGCTCCGCGTGAGCAAGAAGGAGATGGAATCCAAGCAACTTACACGGGCAATTGTTTTCAATCTCCCACCATTTTAAGTGTGGAGGAGGTCTGTAGTCCACAACGAAACGAAATCGAGTGGAAATTTGAGGATGGGTCAACATTAAAAGAAAAGCAAGTCTCTTATGTCTTCCCTAAAATTGGTTGGAATAAAATTAATCTTCGTATCAAAACCTATAACCAAACACGCCTTGCGCCCGTCGCTGGTGCAGTAGGTGGGCCGCTGGGGGGGGCGATTACTAATGCACTAGAAACGCTTTGTACAGATACAACAATTGTAGATTCTATTTTTATTAAACCAATACCCGTCTATAATTTACCCGATAGTTTCTACGTATGCTTGCGTAATTCACCTGTAATTCCTACACGAATTAATCCAGACCCAACGGGTGGAAGTAGTTTTGATTACCGTTGGCTGACCACGTTGGATGCAACGTTTTCGACAGCACCTTTCTACGATTTTGTCATTCCACAGACTTTCCGATTGGAGATAACCAATAATTTTGACTGCGTTGTGGCCAAGCAATCCAAAGCTGTATCTGGTTGTGAACCTATTTTGTATGTTCCAGATATTTTTACGCCCAATGACGATGGAATAAACGATACGTTTGTGCCTCTTCCTATTTTTACGAGCACGTATCAACTACTGATTTTCAATCGTTGGGGTGAAATTGTATTTGAGTCAAATGACCCAGATACACGTTGGGATGGTTCCGTACGTGGCAAAACAATCGCACCAGCTGTATATACGTATCAAGTAAGATACACTTCGCTTGATTTTCCGGAAAGAGGCACGATTGTCAAGTCTGGAACTGTAACGGTATTGAAATAAATCGATTTTCAGAAATACGAATATGTTTGAAGATTCTAGCTTTTCCGTTGGTTTTCTGTGCACAGACCATGTATTTTTGGAGATTAATACGATTAGAAAAAGCAAATTATGCGGCAAGATTATTTGACGGGTGACTCTGAAAATCTATCCTCCCAAGAAAAGGATATCGAAAAGGCATTGCGCCCCATTTCTTTCGGTGATTTTGCTGGTCAAGACAAAACACTGGAAAACCTAAAAATATTTGTTCAGGCAGCGAAACAAAGGAAAGAAGCGCTTGATCACGTCCTTTTGCACGGCCCGCCAGGTCTTGGTAAAACGACGTTATCCCATATTATCTCCAACGAATTGGGGGCAAATATTAAAATCACTTCCGGCCCTGTTCTGGATAAACCAAGTGATTTAGCTGGGTTACTAACCAACCTAGACCCTTTCGATGTTTTGTTCATCGATGAAATTCACCGCCTCAATCCCATTGTAGAAGAATACCTGTATTCAGCGATGGAGGATTATAAAATTGATATTATGCTTGACTCTGGGCCGAATGCGCGGAGTGTTCAGATTGGATTAAATCCGTTTACACTCATTGGAGCAACCACGCGGTCAGGTTTATTGACTGCGCCTCTTCGTGCTCGTTTTGGCATCAATGCACGTCTGGAATATTATGATGCAACTCTCCTCAGTTCGATTATCAGGAGATCCGCACATATTCTTCAAACACCTATCGAGGAAACAGGTGCCTACGAAATTGCGCGGAGAAGCAGAGGAACCCCACGTATCGCCAATAATTTACTCCGAAGAACGCGTGATTTCGCCCAAGTAAAGGGTGATGGAACGATAACCATCGAAATTGCTGAAATGGCGCTTGCTGCCTTGGAGGTAGATCAAGATGGACTCGATGAAATGGATAATCGAATTTTATTGACAATCGTTGATAAATTCAAAGGAGGACCTGTCGGTTTGTCAACGATTGCGACGGCAGTCGGGGAAGAGGCTGAAACAATCGAAGAAGTATATGAGCCTTTCTTGATTCAAGAGGGTTTCCTAAAACGTACGGCACGTGGGAGGGAAGCTACTGAAAAAGCCTATCTGCACTTGAATATAGTGCCTAAACAACGTTTTGGTGAATTATTTTGATGAAATTTAAAAAGGGATACGAATAAAAATCAGTATCCCTTTTTTGTTTAATTGTTTGATAGTCAGTCTATTCTTTGTAAAAAATTCGTTTTACACGCTCACTTACATTGGTCAGAATTTCGTATGGAATTGTTCCCACAGAATCAGCCAATTGCTTGATGTGTTGTTGTTTTCCGAAAATCTCTACTGTATCGCCAATTTCACAATCTACATCTGTTACATCCACCATGGTCATATCCATGCAGACGTTCCCGATAACTGGGCACGCAACGCCATTCACAATAACTTTTCCTACGCCTTTACTGAACCTGCGGTCATACCCATCTGCGTAGCCAATAGCAATGGTGGCAATTTTAGAAATGCGGTTTACTTGTCCTTTTCGGCTATATCCGACGGTCTCGCCAGGAGCCAATTCTTTTATTTGTGAAATGGTGGTTTTTAGTGTACCCACAGGTAGTAAAGCGGTTGGTTCGATACCTGTTACTTCTACCCCGTGAAGGCCAATTCCTAGACGAACCATCTCGAAATGTGCCTCAGGGAAACGTAAAATGCCGGCTGTATTGCAAATGTGGCGATC
>CAYNRA010000015.1:39739-45239 GCA_964399465.1 uncultured Cytophagales bacterium | reverse complement strand
AGGCGCAAAAGGAATTCTTCTTTTTCAAGACAACTGAGCGTAGCCGAAGTAGGCGCAAAAGAAATTCTTCTTTTTCAAGACAACTGAACGTAGCCAAAGTAGGCGCAAAAATAGCTTTTCACCTAAACGAAAACCGCACTTTTACAAGAACCTGCCTCGGGCGAAGCTGATACGTGGACTCAGCGTATGCAAACGAACTTGCCGAAACTGAGGTCAAGGTTTTGACATTGAATATGTTGTTACAATTGGCCTCGAGATCAATTTTTGACTTGGAAAACACATAACGAAAAATCAAATCTGTAAAAAGATTTTGTGAATTTTGATTGATGAATCTATTTATATACAGTTCGTTACGAACTCCTAGAAATGTTTTCTCTGACGGATAAAAGCTGAACTCGGCTTGGTGAGTCTGCTGTGTAGCAAGTTGCGGAGTTTGATTTTCTATGCTGTTTCGCAGGTAAGAAAGTTGGTAGTTATACTCCATTCCAAACCAATTGGAGGCATTCAGAGTCACTTTGGCATCGGGGCGGATATTTCGATAATTCACCACCGTTAACTTGTCGTTGATAAATTGCTGCTGCGCGCTTTGAAAAAGACTAATTCCCACCGAAGCGTTGAACTTTGCTTTACTAAAATACTTTCCAAACCGGCTCGAGATGGTTTGATTGAACGAGGTATTTCTTTGTTCAAATGCTACTAATTCAATTGCTCCATTTTCGTCAACTTGGTTGGAAATCAACAAGTTATTGTCAGTAACGCTGTTCAGATAAAAAATATTAAAAAAGGTGGAAATCAGCGGATTACGGTAATTCAAACCAGTCGAAAATGAGTGAGAAATGGCAATCGGAATTGGAGAATTTTTGCGCTCGATGGTTCGGTAGTTTTTCAGGATATATCCATAATGCACATTTTGTAATTCGCCTAAATTCACGTTTCGTTTCACAGAGACATTAGCTTTCCAAAATGCGTTCATTTCATAAGTCACGCCTAATCGTGGCTCAAATGCCAAACGATTCAGATTTTGCCCTTCATCCAATATACATTCTTGAATTGAAAATTGGTAATAATTCAATGGCGTTTCAAGCGTATATCGCCAGTCCTTTTTCCGGTATTCTGATTTTAATTTCACGTATGTTCTCGTTTGTAACCACGACAAGTCGTTACCAAATTCACTACCAAGTTGAACAGGATTTGCAGACGAAACTCGCGTTAGTTCAGACCTCAGCTGCTGCCGTTGTACGGAAAACCCAAATGCTGGAGATAAGATTATACCTTTGTAATTTCGGGTGAAACTGACTGCATTATTGGTCTGAAACGCATTCAATTTAACAACCTGGTTCAGTGTAGAGAACGACCGTCCATTATGTAATAAGTCGGAAAATTGTCCCGGCATGACTAATAGCGACTGTGGTGTTTGATTGAAATTCACAAACGACTGGAACGTCATTAATTGCTTACCAACAGTAAACATATATTTGAATTTATTCGCAATCGAGAAATACGGATTGTTCAATTCTTGGGTTATAACTTCGCTATTACGAGTAATATTTCCATTCTGCTCGTCCCAAAATCCCCGAAATTTCAACTCGTTAGTAACATACTTTTTAGAATTATTTTTTTGAAGGGAGAACGTTGTCTCCAGCGAGTTGAAGAAGAGTTGATTATATTTATTTTCTATAATTCCAATCGTATCAAGTGGCGTATAAAAAAGCGTGGAGGTACTTCCTCTTTGCTGCTGATAATCTTTGGTATAGGAAGCATTCAGGCGTAATTCATACTCTTTTTTTAGCTTTTTCAATTGGTTTATAGAACCCAAATGTGCGTTATTATCAAGCCATCGACTATCAGCAAACGGCGGTGAGGCAAGTTGCTGAATCTGCAACCAATCTCGTTTATCATCACCGCTTTGAAAGTCATTCATCAAATCCTGAATGGTCAGCACTTTGATTTGTTTTGCGATATTATTTCCAACGTTATTGGCTTGGTACGAACCAATAAACTGATTCTTTTTCGTGAACATCATGGGCGTCATGTTGGCTTCCCAAAGCAAAGGCGATGCCCCAACGCCCAGATTTGCCATCCCCGTAACAGTTACATTATTTTTGAGTTGGATATTGATGGCCGCATTCTCCGAAAACTCCAAGCTATCGAGCATTTTAATGGGTTGATGATTCTCCACAATTTGCACACCCGAGACGGCATCGACAGGCAGGTTTTCATTCGCCAAATGATACCGACCGCCGAGAAGATCTAATCCTTCGATATAGTATTTATTGATTGGTTTTCCTTGGTACAATATCCTCCCTGACTGTTCAACCTCAATACCTGGTAGCTTTTTGATGATGTCCACAATTGCCCGGTCATTTGCATCTTTAAATGAACCCACATTGAACGTCAATGTATCGCCTCTCCTACTGATTGGGTCAGGTTTTACGATTAATTCCTTTAAATCAATAGTTTGTCTGACTACGATGAAATCATTCTCTTGGAAGTTATTTCGCACCTTTTTTTTCTGTGAGGCAAAACCCAAGGCATATAAATTTAGCTGGAGCGAATCGGTGGAGGAAGCGTATTCAATCTTGTAGTTTCCGCCTATATCGGTGATAGAAAACGCCAAGATTTGTGGAGAATTGGGCTTCGAAAGCGTAACATTTACACCCGGAACCGACTTGCCGCTTTCATCCTTTACCTTGCCCTTAAAAATGCTTTGGGCAAAAGTGAGTTGGGAAAAGAAGAGGAAGAACGGAATAAATGGTTTGAAATTCATTCAAATTATTTCATAGAAGTTTGGCAAAAAATGAAATGCAATAGTAGCTATATCGAAAAGTATGCATAATCACTCTACTTGGGTCAGTCATGCAGCTGCATTTGTGTCGGGAGTTGGATACGTAGCGGATTTGACTGAGGCTTTCAGATAATGCATTCTCCATTATTGATAAATTCGGTTTCTACCTTAATGCAACCGAAGCTCTAATGGGTTGTTATTCGCCGCTATTTTTTTCCTCATTTTCTCTTTGTCAGCAACTGACAAAATAGACGTCGCCCCAAACGATCGGTCCAAGTTTCCAATTGGGTCTTTTCTAGATTCTTCCCGGATTTTAAAGACATTTTCTCGATCTGTGACGATGATTTTAGCCGGATCTCTTGCTATCGTCTTAACAAAATGCCCTTCAAAAGACTCAAACCCTATCAACTCAAAAACATAATGGGATTTCACATCTTGTACCTTGACAATCAGACCAGGCAATCCAGAAAAAATGTATGGCCCATCCGAAATTGGTATTTCTTTCGTAAACCAAGCTTCGTAGTCTCGGCCTGCAAAGTGGGTTATCGCCTGGAAGCAATCATAGCCGTTAATTACAGCACTTGTACTTGAAATAGCCCAAGTAAAAGGAGTAGTCATTTTGTATTGATACACATCAATGTTACACGCTTCGTAAATGGTTAGTCCCTTTTGTGAATCTTTACTAATGAAATGATTAAACCTTGTAGTAAATAGATTCGACTTATCGGCCATGATTTCATAGGCACTCACTTTTCCTGAATTGACTAATTGAAAAATAGAATCTTTCTTGAGATAATTTTCAGTACCGTAGTACGAGGTTTGATTTTGAATAAACAGGTAGGCTTTCTCCTGCAACCTACTATGAATATTAGTTGAATCAGGTTGATACTCGATGGAGTAGGTCGCTTTATACGTTTGAGCTGATAAAGCGTAAGAATTGATGAGGGGCAATCCGATTATACCTAGTAAAATGGTTGCTATATGTATTGTGAATCTCATAAATGGTTTCTCAGAATGGTAAAAGGGTGAGCAAGGCTATTCAATAAAAGTATTATAATTAATTTTTCCATTCAATAGCCTTGCGTCTAATAAATTCAACGCTGTGATTATACTTTTTAATTGTTACATGTAGCAGGTAAATACAAAATCTACTTATCGACCACACCAAAAATTCGCAAGAAAATACCAATAAGCAATAGTATCATCAATGGTTGGCTCAAAAGTTAAAGTAACACAATGTGTTGTACAACTCAGTCCAAAACATTCAACCCCAAAACTTACACTCTCATTAGAAACAACGTGCTGCTCAACTGTTTCCTTCATTTTGGGATTTTCTTTTTTGTCCCCATCATTCGCAAAGGCGAAAGTAGCACAACACATCAAGGCAATTGTCAAAAATAAATTTTTCGTGTTGTAAAAATTTAAAGTAAATAAATTGATTTGTCTGAACACCGCCGTAACCGGTTAACCGCTTTGTTCTCATCAAATCTCTATAAATTTACCTCTCCATTCAAGTATTATATGCAAAAGTATTTGCATAACTTGCAAAAGATTTATTTTGAAAACTAACCTGCCAGTTATCTATGAAAACCCAAAACAATATCCGTGCACTGCGTGAGCGCAAGCGTCTTACACTGCAAGCTCTTGCAAATGAATTAGATATTAGCATCGCCACACTCAACCGAATGGAAAACGGAGTCATCAAACAATTTAAACCCGATTTCTTAGTCAGATTAAGCACAGTATTAGAATGTTCAATCGACCACTTATTTAAAGACAGAATAGTCAAAGAAGAAGTATCTCTATCTAAAGAGCAACTTTACCAAGAACTACTAGCTACAAAAGATAAGCGTATCAAGGATTTGGTAGCGCAACTGAAAGACAAAAGTTAGAAAGCAGAGAGTTCTACAAAAGATTCAAAGAAAATTTGTATTCATTTTTCTATTCGATCCAGAAAAGCCCATAAATTCGTCTTTTTATGTAAATCAGATTGTATCCTCTATCGTTTACCTACTTGGAAAATTTGGCCATATGAGGCAAAATACAACGAAGCAAATCCAAAGTTCGCTGAGAAATTCCAACAGTATTTGGTTGATCCGAATAGTCAGTCGGGTAGCCCTATCCTAAGTCAATAATAAGGTTTAAGTTAACGTTAAACATCTGTGTGTTTTTTGAGGTATTTTCTTTAATGGATGTAGAATATAAATAAATTTGCCTTCGGCTTCGCAAACTGTGTTGCCTTCGGCTTCGCTCAGGCAACTGGGTAAAAGGATTCGCTAAGGCAATAGGGAAAAGCGACGGCTTCACCTAGACGACTGAGCGTAGCCGAAGTAAGCGGAAAAGGAATTCGGATTTATACCGACAACGGAACGTAGCCAAAGTAAGCGGAAAAGGACTTCGGATTTATACCGACAACGGAACGTAGCCAAAGTAGGCGGAAAAGGAATTCGGATTTATACCGACAACTGAGCGCAGCCGAAGTAGGCGGAAAAAGGTCAATTGGTGGTTTCGACTTCGCTCAACCACTAATTATATCAACCACCAATTAAAAATAATAGCCAATGAAAGGATATATGTACATACTAAAATGTTCAGATGATAGCTACTATACGGGTAGTACCAAATATCTGGAGTTAAGAATTGCACAGCACCAAAATGGCCAGGGTGCAAACCATACAAAAAAACGCTTACCCGTTAGCTTGGTCTATTACGAGG